>JACCZH010000176.1 GCA_013696045.1 Chloroflexia bacterium | reverse complement strand
GTTGTAGGTAATTGCGGCGATACGCTCGCCGGCCTTGCGCTGCATTTCGTCGAGATCGGTGAACAATGCAGCGGCGGTGCTCATGGCCTCGATGACGGACGGCGGCATGCGCGACCCGCCCAGTCGGGTGAGGGTTGCGGACGCGTTGATGACCGGCGTCAGCGCCAGCGCTTCGTAGACACTCATCAGACTGTCGTCATGAAGCGAGACATCGGCTGTGAACCCAGCTTTTCAGCCATCCAGGCGTCCACGGTGTCATGGTCGGTGCCACCCTCGTGGGTAAGCTGGTAGTTCTCAACCGGCCCGCCGAAGTTCTTCGAGACCCGTTCAAGCCAGTCAGCGCCCGCGGTTGAACCCTGGTCGCCGATGCTCAACGACGTCGTGGCGGTGATGTTGCCCACATGATGCACCGGGTCCAGGTAGGCTACCGAGCGAGCCACCGCCTCTTCGCGCTCAGGGTGGGTTCGCAGGTATTCGTTGATCTCCTCCAGCGGATACGCCTCGGTTCGCATGCGCGCTTCCATGAGCCGGTGGAACATCAGGTCGGCGGCCTGGACGATTGAGAATTGCGGACGCCGCGCGGCGGTAATCAGCGCAAGGTCGTTGCCCATCACCGCGACGTTATTCGTGTCCACTTCGGGCCTGGACAACAGGAACTCGGCGCCGCGCAGGCAGTCCGCCACGATATCGCGGAAGATATAGTTCTCGGGATCGTCGATCCCCTCGGTCATCAGACCAGGATATGCGGCTGCGTAGGGCTTATCGGCGAGCCGTTGGCCGCGATGAATAACCTGCAAGGTGACATATCGCATGCGATCGTTGTAGTCCGGAACCGCCTTCACGCTGCCGTAGCCGGGAGTGAGAAGCATCCCTGGAAACGGCCCCGAGCCTTTCCCGGGAACGCTGAAATAGCCAAAGATGCGGTATGGGCCGACGCTCGTCAGCCGAACGCTGTAGACATCGCAGTGCTCGTTCGAGCGGATTGGCAAGAGATCGAGCTCGGGAGCCGCTGGAATAGCGGCGAGTTGCTGGTCCACCGCATCCCAATAGCTCTCGAAATCTGCCGGTCGATCTGTGTGGTTTGTCATGCTCTTCTCCCTAACCCACCGTTGGCTCGGCGTGCAGCTCGGCGGCGGCCGGCTTCAAGTGACCGTTCAAGAACTCCTCGACTTTGGGCATGACCCACTTGCGGCCGGCGTCGTGGGCACAACGAGGAGTCGCAATCAGTTCAGTAGGACATTCCATCGCCTTGACCAGGTCGTATCCGGTCTCCGGTGGACAGACATCGTCTTCCAGGCCAACGTAGACGAGCATCGGGCATTTGATCTGCGGTGCGAAGTTGATGCCGTCGAAGTAGTTGAGGGTTTCACGAACTTGTTGCTCATGGTCCGGGTGGACGCGCAGGTAGTCGTTGATCTCTTCGTATGGATATGAGTGCGTCAGCGAGGCCGCATCCATGAACCCACAGAGGTAAGGGGCTCCCGCCGCGCCAACCGTGATGACTTCGTTCCGCAGGGCCGCTGTGGTGATCGTCAGCGCGCCGCCCTGACTGCTGCCATGCACTCCGACTCGCGCTGGGTCTACCTCTGGGCGCGACAACGCGAAATCCACAGCCCGTGCGGCGTCGACATAGAAGCCTCGGTAGGAATATGTATTGCGGTCGATCATGTTGTGGGTTAACAGATTTGGATAGCCAGGGTTGAACTGCCCATTCGACCGCAACTTCCCCCTGGGCGCGACTCCAACGGCCGCATAGCCCATCTTGGCCCACGACTTCGGCAGCGTTGGCTCGGAAACGTAGCCCGGCACCAGCAGGAGGGCTGGATACGGGGGCTTGATATAGCTCTCCTTTGGCCGGCAATACCAGCCGGCTATGCGGACGTTATCCAGACTGTTGTAGTGAATCTCGTAGACATCGACCTCATCCGTGGACCTCATCGGAACATGCTCCATCGCCGGGTCGAGCGGAATCTCGTTTACTTCCGCCATGATCGCGCCCCAGAACTCGTCAAAGTCTGGAGGACGCACCACGCTCGTCTGGTGTTCTTCGGGTGGCTTACGTGTTGCGGTCATGATTGTCTGCCTCTCCTACCCTTGTCCCAGCACCTTGCCCGGAATCTCTCCTGTTGGGCTGCCCTGGTTGATGACGATTTTGCCGTTGACGAGGACCCTGTCGATGCCTACGGGCTCCAGGCGCGGTTGTTCCCAGGTGGAACGGTCGGCGACGGTGTCGGGGTCGAAAACGACGATGTCGGCGTCGAAGCCTTCCTTGAGGAGGCCACGATCCTTGATGCGGAAGCGCTCGGCCGGGAAGCCGCTCATTTTGTAGATCGCTTCTTCGAGGCTGACGGCTCCGAGCTCACGCACTCCCAACCGGAGCGCTCGCGAGAAGCAGCCATAGCCGCGTGGGTGGGCGTGGGGGCCGTTGTAGATGCCGTCGCTGGCTACCATCATCTTGGGATGGCTGATCGTGCGCGCCACCATGTCCTGGTGCTGTTCGGGTGTGCCGCCACGATGGTAGACCATGAGCGCTTCCGGGTACTCTTCGTCAAAAATCTTCATCGCGAAGTCGCCCGGCTCCATGTTCTCGGCTTCGGCCGCATCGAAGAGGCTCGTGCCGATGTACTTTCCGGTGCGCGAGTTCGCGAAAATGGCATCCGCGCCCTTGGCTCTATCTGATGACAGGCGTTTCTGAAAATGATCGCGCATCTGCTTGCGGCCCTCTGGATCGCTCAGTCGTTGGCGAACGCCGTCTGGCCCTCCGGCCTGGAGCGGGATCGAGAGCATATTGAGCAGATGGGTGCAGCCGGCGGGGTACATGTAGGACTCAAACGTCAGGTCGCAGAGATCGTCGGCCTCGTCGAGAAGCGGGGCCGTGAGATCGTCGACGTACTCGTGCGAGAGGTGAACGGGGATGCCCGACTCCTTGCCGATCACCATCGTCTCGCGCCAGGCGGCTTCGCGGCCGATCTCGTTGTTGCGGATGTGGGCGGTGTAGATGCCGTCGTATTCACCGGCCACTTTGCTCAATTCAATCAGCTCGCGGGTGTCTGCGTAGGCGCTGGGCTGGTAATCAAGACCCAGGCAGAGACAGGTTGCGCCGGCTTCCATCCACTGGCGGACGAGACCGCGCATGTGTTCGAGCTCGTCGTCGGTGGCTGGGCGGGCGTCCCAACCCATAGCGGCCAGTCGGACCGCGGTATGGGGCACCTGCGGCAGGACGTTGGCGGGTGTGTTGCCCTCAAATATCTTGAGAAATGCCTGAGGCGTCGGCCAATTGGGTTCAAGCTGTAGATCTCCATAGATCGCAACCGTGGCTACCCACAAGTCGCGGGCCTGCTCGGGTGTGAGAGGTGCCCACCCGAACCCGTCCGGCGTTAGCAACTGTGTTGTCACGCCCTGGAGAAGACTTGCATAGCGGTGCTCGCCACCGAGCAGCTCGATTTCTGAGTGGATGTGGACGTCAATAAAGCCCGGAGCGACGACCTTGCCCTGTGCGTCGATGACCGTCGCGGCGGTTGCGTCATTCAGCTTGCCGATGGCTTCGATCCGGTCGCCGTTGATACCCACATCAGCAAGCGTCGCTGTCGCATCCCGCGTGCCGTCCACAACCCGGCCATTGCGAATCAGGACATCGAACTCCATTGCAACCATCCCTCTTTGTTTGTCTTTCAAACCATTCAGAAGTTCCGGCATTGTAGTCGCGGGTGGCTAAAGGCACAATCCCTCGAAGGACCGCTGCCCAATGGGCGACTTACCGGAATGTACGCATTCGGCGCGTATAATTCAGTCATGATGAACGAGAAACGGCGATTCAACTCATCAACGGACGAGATGTGGCGGCTGTTTATTGCCGTGCCGCTGCCATCGGACGTGCGCGAAATCGTCGGTGAAATCGAAGAGACATTGACGCCGCTTGGTTGGCCAGTGAGATGGGTCGATCCAGGTCTGGCGCACATCACGCTGAAGTTTCTGGGCGATACCCGGGCAGACTGCGTGCCAATCGTTGAGCGTGAGCTCAGGTCTGTTGCGGCGAGGGGCCGGTACGTCGAGGC
>JACCZH010000160.1 GCA_013696045.1 Chloroflexia bacterium | reverse complement strand
CGCGTGAGCAACCGAGCCGGTGATGTCCTGCCTTGCCAGCTTGCGGTCGAACGGCAGCGACGCATTGAGGGCATCCACCAGCTCATGCGTCTGACCCGAGAACCGCCCACCCCAGAGTTTCGACTGTGCATTCAGCCCGGCCAACGATGCCCCGTCTCATTCCACCAACGTTTGGATGACACTTTCGCGCCTCAAACTGTCATCCCGACCGGGTGCCCTCTGGGCGTAGGAATCTGCCTCTCTCGCGCTGTTACACACCAAGAGTAACGGATTCCTCGTCCCTCGGAATGACAGGATTGCTAATCGCCCGCAGCCACCGGTTGAACCACCGGCTGCGGGGACAGGAGTGGCTGACCAAGCTGATCGACCGGCACGACGCCGTCCTCAATCGCGGTAGCGTCCATTTCCGCGTCGCGCACTGCAACCCGCTTGAAAGCCGCGATAGCCACCTCAAGCATGTCATCGTCCGGGTCGCGTGTCGTTACTTTCTGCAGGATCAAGCCTGGCCAGAGGATGATTTTCATGATGATGTGCTCGGCATGCGCCGCGCCGAAACGGATGACTTCATAGCCAATAGCCGCGATAACCGGCACCAGGAAGATGCGCGACGCGATGCGCCACTCGATCGGCGGACGGCCAAGCAGGGCGAAGACAAACACCGAGATGACCACCACCAGCAGCAGGAATCCGGTGCCACACCGGACGTGCGAAATGGCTTGCTTACGCACGCTATCGACAGTAACCGGCTCGCCTGCTTCCCAGGCGTTGATGGTTTTATGTTCAGCACCATGGTAACCGAAGACTCTGCGGATATCCTCCATGCGGGCAATTAACGACATGTAGCCGATCAGGACCGCAAGCCGGATCACGCCCTCAATGAGATTGCTAACCAGATCTGACTCAATCCAGCGATCCAGAAACCAGATTACAGCCAGAGGCAAGACAAAAAACAGACCGATAGAGAAGAGCAGTGACAGGCCAACGGTAAGCCACAGGAATGGCCCAGTCAGGAGCGCCGGTTCCTCTGCTTCACCGTTCTCATCAACTTCCTCCTCAGCCAGGCTAACGTTGGCCGAGAAAATGAGCGAGCGCATTCCAAGGAGCAGCGTGTCCCAGAGAACGACGGCCCCACGGATAAAGGGCCAACCCTTCACCTTGCGTAGTACCGGTCCGGGCTTGAGTTCCTCTTCGTAAACGACAATAGAGCCATCCGGAGCGCGGACCGCCACGGCGATTGTTGAGCGGCCCCGCATCATGACGCCTTCCATGACTGCCTGGCCACCGTAGTAATAGGGCTGAGCCATCCGCGTTGAACTCCTTATATCTGAGCGAGAACAGGTTTGCGTATCGCGAGCTACGGGAAACTCGCATCGATTCTAACATTCGCCAGGCGATAATCAGGAACTCATACCGTCATGAGTCAGGATCACGCGTCTGAGCCAGTTTACATAGCCGAGCGTACTGTTCCAGTCGGACGAACCCGGAGAAACTCATATCGACCAATGGCCGAGGAGCGTGGACCAAAGCCCATTGACTTTCCTGCCGCAACGTATTGTCGTATGCCACTAACATGTTACACTTTTGCTAACCGTTCGGTTTCAACAATATGACACAAAAACGATTCACTCACCGGTGTCCGGGCCTACTAACTGGATAGTCGTTTCCCACATCGTCGCCGTTCGTTACAGAACATTCGCTGTACTGGATCGACCCCTCGAACCTTCCTTGCCACTCCACGGCTTGAGAACGGAGACTCCCCGGATATGATGCGCGCGGTCCGCTGGCTTTTCGTGGGAATGCTGCTCATGCTGGTGGCAAGCAGGGTCACCGCATCAGCGCAGATTCGCGAGGAATCGAACTCACCATTCCACGATGCCTGGGAACACATGGACCAACCAGTTGCGGAGACTCGTGCCAACCGAACCTGGACATGGGGACCGCTTCAAGACAGTTTCACAATGGTGGAGGAGTATGCCGAAGCGCCTGGCAGTGAACGGCTCGTCCTCTATTTTGACAAAGCCCGAATGGAGCTGACGTACCCGGGTGATGACCCGCAGTCGATCTGGTATGTCACTAACGGGCTTCTGGCCACGGAGTTGATGACCGGGCAGATGCAACTCGGAGACGGAACGTTCACGGACCTCGAACCGGCTTCGGTCGCGGTCGCCGGCGATCCGGATGGATCATCCAGTCCAACCTACCTGACGTTGTCCCGGCTTCGCGATGCGCCCCCGGCAATCCCCGGAGCTGTTATCAGCCAACATCTCGAGCTCGACGGCACGACTCGTAACCGGCCGGCGCTGGCCGAATATGGCGTCACTGCCGCCTATCGGGTAACTGTCCCAGGCATCGATCACCAGATCGCATCGGTTTTCTGGTCTTTCATGAACTCCGAAGGACTCGTCTATCAGGATGGCGAGTACATCTCGGCGACGCTGTTTGCCAACCCGTTCGTTGCTATCGGCTATCCCTTAACTGAAGCGTACTGGATCACTGTCGAGGTTGGAGGACAGCCGGAAAACGTGCTGATCCAATGCTTTGAGCGACGTTGCCTCACGTACACACCCGGCAACCCCGAGGGCTGGCAGGTCGAGAGCGGCAACGTTGGCCAGCACTATTTCCAATGGAGGTATAACAAGAGCTTGACAGATTCTCTGACCTCGCTGCCATTCACGACAGTGGTCGAGGGAGCCGCTCCCGGCGGCGAGATCCCGGAGCCGTTCCTGCGTGTCGTCACAAACACGGAACAGCGCGCGGAACTGGCCGGCCTGCTGAGCACAGCGGATCTTCCCGCACTTGAACAAGTCGATCTGTCGCGCCACATCATCATTGCGGCGTTTCTGGGTCTCAAGCCAACGAGCGGTTACTCGATCGACATTATCGCCGTTGCCGCGCGTAATGATCTGCTGGAGGTCGTAGTGCGCGATCGCTCACCTGCCCCGGGTGAGCCTGTGCGCCAAGGATTTGAGACGCCATACCATCTCGTTCAGGTGGACCGGAACGTCTTGAATCTCGGCTATGTCTCAAGATATCAGGTCGTTGACGCATCGGGCGTCGTTCACGCCGCCGGCCCAATCGATTCCGGTCAATAACCTACCGACGGAGCGTCAACCATTGCCCCGCCAGGCGCGGAGAGTCTGATGCCATTCCTATCGGCTACCTCACGTTCGAAACCGGGCGGCGATAAACCACCACCCATTTCAATGCGCAAACAAGCGCTCTTTCAGTCCTCGCCGTCCTCCGTCATCCCCAAACCAGGAACCTGATAGGACGCTGCAACGTCTTTCCTTATGAAGCCGGATGTCTCCGCCTGTTCCGCGGTCTGGCGCCGTCTTCAACCCGCGACAGGTTACTCGTTTCATGGCTTCGCTCATCGCCACCAGTTGCATGAGGCGCCTTCGACGTGAGAGGAGAGATTCCATGCTGGATCGCACCGGTGCAAGTCCGGCAATACACGGTAACGTCCCACGAATCGCTATTCTGAGCATCCTTCTTATGCTGATCATCTCCGCCAGCGCCTGTGGGGACGAACAAGAGACCGGAGCAGCTGGCGAGTCAATTAGCCCGCACTTCGATGAAACAGTGGAGAGCGGAAGCAACTCGATTGTCGTTACTGCGCTCATCCAGGGTGCCGCTCCCGGTGGAGAGATTGCCGAGCCCTCTCTTATCGTGGCTTCAACGACTGACGAGCGTGCCACTCTCGCGGAGAGGCTGGGATCGGCCGATCGCCCGGCACTCAAAGAGGTAGATCTTTCTTCCCACATCGTAATTGCCGCTTTCCTCGGCGTTCAGCCGACCAGCGGCTACGCCATCGAAATCCAGACGATTACCACGCGTGACCAGATCCTCGAAATGAGCGTTCATACCCAGACTCCTGCCCCCGGACAACCTGTCCGGCAGGGATTTGAGAC
>JACCZH010000131.1 GCA_013696045.1 Chloroflexia bacterium | reverse complement strand
TGACGGCATAGCGTGCGCCGCCAATCTCGGCCAGCATCTCGGCTGGTGTTTGGCTCAAATCAAAGTCCCAGTCGCGGCTCAAACCATCCTCCAGCTTCAGCCGGCAGGTCACTGTCTGGTCTTGGTTGTCAATTGGCAGCCGTAGCTCAAGGGAAGACGGTGAGCCAACCCAGTCAACGGTTACCGGCTCAACCCGTGTCTTCCAGATGTGTTGCTCCTCACGGCACAACACATCCGGCGCGTCTTCAATCGACTCGATCGAAACCGCCAATGACTGCAGAATCGCTAACAACGACTCCGGCGCGGCAGTCTGCCTGTCGCCGTGCGCATCGTAATACGCGAGCTGGACGCCGTGAATCGTTGCCAAACGATGCAGATCGCGAATGTGTCCTCGTGCAGTCATGGCCACTTACCCCTGCCGCCCGATAATGTCCATAATGCCGTGCAGCGGAATCCGCACCCAATCTGGACGATTGTTCAGCTCGTAACCGAGCTCGTAGACGGCCTTATCGAGCAGGAAGACATCCAGCAGCACCCGCACTTCGTCGCGGTTCCTGGGCATGAACTCCGCGCCCTCGGTGTGCTCGAAATACGACTTCAAGAACGCGACACTCACCCAGACATTCCAGAAGCTCGCCCAGCGTTCGACGGTTGGCACGTCTCCTGGACGAATCGGGACTCCATGACCGTGGTCAAACAAGCTCGCAAATGCGGCATAGTGAAACGAGCGCAACATCCCGGCCACATCCCGCAACGGAGAGCGTTTGATGCGCCGTTCGCCCAGTGGCCTGGCTGGCTCGCCCTCAAAGTCAATGATCACGAAATCCCGGCCGGTGAATAGCACCTGGCCCAGATGGTAATCACCGTGAAAACGGATGCGTGTGGCGTGAATGCGTTGCTCGATGATCGACTGGAACCGACGGCGCACATCGCCCTCCAGCTCCAGCACCACCTGGGCGTCTTCTTGAACTCGTTCGGGCAGGCTCAGCTGCTGGCGGCGCAGCGTTTGGAACACCCTGCCGGTCTGGCTGCGCATCGATTGGTACACCGAGCGCTGGTAGAGCATCGAAAAAGGCTCGGGCGTGAACGCCGGATCTTGCCGGCTCGATGCCAGTGCCAGATGCATCTCGGCGGTGCGTTGTCCGAGGAGATAGACCTCCTCGATAAACGCGCCGATCTGCTCGTTGGCAAGCGCCGGCAGCTCTTCATCAACCAGGTCCAACAAGTGGCGGCCTGGTTCGACCAGTTCGTCTGGCGGCAGCTCCGACGCTAATGCCTCTTCAAAGAACGTCGCCAGCGAATCCAGTGTGAACTGCCAGGCGTCGCCCTCATTCGCTACATAGCCTTGCAAGATGCCCACCGTCATAGCCTCGTCACGGCCACGGCTGTATTCGATCGCGCCGGCAACCGGAGCCAGCTGCTTGAATTTCGTGCCTTCGGTCAGGAAGCGACCAATCTCGAGGTCCGGATTCTGGCCGTTTTCAATCCTGCGAAAGAGTTTGAGAATCAAGCGATCGTCGAAAATAATCGAGCTGTTGCTCTGCTCGGCCCTCGACACGGACGCTGGCAACTCGTCACCCGCCGGGCCGCGTAGTGCTCTGAATTGACGGGTTGTGGTCGCGCTCAGTGCTCCATGGTCGCCACGGAACGAGCGTCGCCGCGCAATCATGTCGAGCAGCGCACTCCCAAACGCGGTTTCCCAGACAGCGTCGTAAAGAATGCCTTCTTCACCATCACGCACCTTCATCCGGGCGAGCGCCGCATGCGGAAGCCACTCCTCCACATGAAGGGCTTGCTCACCGGTCGCAAAGGTTAGCGGCAGCACGTAGGTCTCGGGGTCTCCGTCGGTATAGTCAACCTGCAACATCGCGATACGTGCAATGAAGTCTCCTGCCTGGAGCGGGATCGTCTCGACGATCTTCACATCCTTGATCCGGCGCGCCTTGCCGCCGAACCAGCGGCGCGAACGCAGGTAGGCTGGCAGGATCTTCGCGAGTGCCGGACGGTTGCGTTCGGAGAAAAGGTTTTCCCATGAACCGGAAACCACCAGCTCCGGCACATCAAGCTCTCCGCCAGGCTCGGGACTTACCCGGTCGCCGGACTCACGCGACGTCTCCAGCGCAAACCAGTAAAAGGAGTGCGGGCCGATGGTGACGAAATACGGCAGCTCGCCGATTGGCGGAAACTCAGTGCCACCGAACATCTCGGTGGGTACCAGACCGTTAAACTCCGACAGATCCAGCTCGACGGCCTGCACGAAGCGTGACATGTTCGCGACCACGAGGATGGTTTCGCCCTCGAAGCGCCGCACATACGTCAGCACTTTGCGATTGTCAGGATGCAGAAACTCGATAGTGCCGCTGCCAAAGGCCTTGTAACGTTGCCGCAGTGCGATAATGCGCTTCATCCACCACAGCAGTGACTGCGGGTTGTTCTGCTGCACGTCCACATTGAGCGCTTCGTAGTGGTACTCCGGATCAACCACGACCGGGAAGTAGAGCCGCTGGCGGTTGGCGGTCGAAAAACCGGCGTTACGGTCACCGCTCCACTGCATCGGAGTCCTCACGCCGTTGCGGTCACCCAGGAAGATATTGTCGCCCATACCGATCTCATCGCCATAATAGATCACCGGCGTGCCGGGCAGTGAGAAGAGGAGCCCGTTCATCAGCTCGATCCGGCGGCGGTTGTTGCCCAGCAGCGGCGCGAGACGCCGGCGGATGCCGAGGTTGATCCTCGCCTCGGTGTCATGCGCGTAGACGCGGTACATGTAATCGCGCTCTTCGTCGGTAACCATCTCCAGCGTCAGCTCGTCGTGGTTACGCAGGAACATGGCCCACTGGGCGTTGTCCGGGATTTCCGGCGTCTGCTCCAGAATGTCGATGATCGGGTAACGGTCCTCCATACGGATCGCCATGAAAAGCCGCGGCATAACCGGGAAATGGAAGGCCATGTGGCACTCGTCGCCGTCGCCGAAATACTCGACTGAATCTTCGGGCCACTGGTTGGCTTCGGCCAGCAGCATGCGGTTCTCATACTTTTCATCAACATGTGTGCGGAGCTGTTTCAGGAACGCATGCGTTTCCGGCAGGTTCTCGCAGTTCGTGCCCTCGCGCTCGTACAGGTAGGGAACCGCGTCAAGACGCAACCCGTCGATGCCCATGTCGAACCAGAAATCCATCGCCTTGGTGATAGCCTGCTGGACCCGCGGGTTCTCAAAGTTCAAATCTGGCTGGTGATGGTAGAAGCGGTGCCAGTAATAGGCCTACGCCTCTGAATCCCATGACCAGTTGGAGGTCTCGAAATCCTTGAAGATGATCCGGGCGTCTTTGTATTTCTCGTCGTTGTCGTTCCAGACGTAGAAATCACGGTAGACACTACCTGGCTTGGCTCGCCGGGCGCGTTGGAACCAGGGGTGCTGATCGGAGGTGTGGTTACAGACCAGCTCGGTGATGACTTTGAGCCCGCGCGCATGGGCATCACGCACGAAACGCCGCACGTCGCGCATCTGACCGTAAGACGGATTCACACTGTTATAGTCAGCGATGTCGTAGCCGTCGTCCTTGAGAGGCGACGGATAGAACGGCAACAGCCAGATCGCAGTTACGCCGAGATCCTTCAGGTAGTCGAGCTTCTGCGTGAGTCCGGTAAAATCGCCGATTCCATCATTGTTACTGTCAAAAAACGAGCGCACGTGCAACTCGTAAATGACAGCGTCCTTGTACCATAGCGGCCCGTCGGCGGAAGCGTGGTCGTCACCATCGTGTGCGTGCATCAAAGAACGGTCGTCCCCTTCTCGGCTGTCTGCTAAATGAAATAATCGAAATCGTGCTCGGTGCGAACCCGATGCCGCACGCGAAAGATGTGTGCCGGGATCGCGTGAGGGTTCAGCTCAACAAAATTGGCGGGACCATTCCAGAGATAACGCGCGCCGCCGATCAGGTCATGCACCTGAAACGGCTGGTTAGGCTCGATACCCAGGTCCTCTAACGGTAAGTCAACCCAGCCTGACTGGGTATGGTGTGGATCGAGGTTCACGACGGTCAGAATCGTGTTGGTTTCGTCGGCGGTGGTTTTGGAATACGCAATGAGCTGATCGTTGCCGGTTGGATGGAACACCAGCCGCTTGTTGCTCTGCAGAGCCGGATTCTCATGCCGGGCGCGGTTTACCAGGGTAACGATCTCCCGCAAGCTATCCGGGCGGTCAGTATCCCACTGCTTGATCTCGTATTTCTCGGAGTCAAAGTACTCTTCGCGGCCATACTCCAGTGGCGTGTTATCCATGAGTTCATATGCTGGGCCGTAGATGCCGTAACTAGCTCCCAGTGTGGCTG
>JACCZH010000130.1 GCA_013696045.1 Chloroflexia bacterium | reverse complement strand
CGGATACCGATACCAGACGTCGATGGCGGCGCCAGCGATCCAGCGCTCACGGAGGGCTTCATAGAGCGCGCCTTCATCAGCAACCGCACCTCGCGCCACGTTGATCAGGTGGGCAGTTGGTTTCATCGCCTGGAGCTCGGCTCGTCCAATGAGGCCGATGGTGTCATGCTGCAACCGGACGCAGAGGACGACGAAATCGGCGTCTGCCAGTACCGCATGCAGGTCATTCATGCCGCCCAAAAAGGCAAGGCCGAGTTCCTCCCGTCTGGCTGGGTCGGGAGATCGGGTAGCGGCCACAACCCGCATGCCAAAGACCGTCGCGCGTCGCGCGAGTTCCGAGCCGATTCGTCCGAGGCCGATGATCCCCAGGGTGGAGCCGCGCAGCTCGCGTTGTGGCCCGCGGGCGCGATCGCTCCAGTCCCCCCGGCGAAACCGCCGGTCCATGTGGAGCAGGTCCCGTTGGAGCGCCAGCATGGTCATGAAGACGTACTCGGCGATGCCGCTTTCATGACCATAGACGTTGCATACCGCCGCGCCCTCCGGCACGGCGTTGAAGTCGATCTCGTTGGTTCCCGCGCCAGGGGTGAGAATCAGCCGGAGCCGGGTTGCCCGCGATGCCATTCCGGCCGTGAAACGCCGGGAGAGCAATACGTCAGCATCCTCAAGGAGCGGCGCAAGCTCATCATCACCGAGGCCAAGTGCAGGAATCAACGTGACAGGCGCGGTCAGTGATGGATGAAATGCCTCCTCGGTTTGCCACTCACCCAGCACCACGCGAAGCGGTTGTGCCGATGGCTGTATGTCCATAATTCATCTCTCCGGTGGTGTGCAGTCGCGAATCGCTTCTCAACAGCTCATGTCAGCGACGATGTCACAACGGTGGCGTCTGCCCGCCCGGTAATATCGGGCAACAGCGCGGTGCCGAGGCCAGGGCCGACGGGCAACTCGGCGTAGCCGTCCCGCATGTCGATGTTGTTGGTGACCAGATCCGGATAGAACGTCCGAATGAATGCCCGAACGGTCTCCTGATACATGGCGTTCGGCGCGTTGATTGCCAGGTGGAGTCCCGCGAAGAGGTTGATCGGACCGGCACAGTCATGGAACGTGACTGGCAAGCTGTGGGTCTCAGCCATGTGACCGATCTTGCGCGCTTCGCTGATGCCACCGCACCACGCCGGATCGACCATGACGATATCGACGGCCCCGGCTTCCAGCATGGGCCGGTAGGCATAACGGGTTTGCAGCATCTCGCTCACCAGCATTGGGGTGCGGGTGCTGCGCCGTAGCTCGACCAGCGCATCGATGTTGTCGGGCCGCATCAGGTCCTCGATCCAGAGGGGCTCGAACTCCTCGACGGCCCTGGCGATGCGTTTCGCGGCCGGGAGCGACCAATGTCCGTGTCCTTCCACCATCACCTCCATCCGGTTGCCGACCGCCTTCCGGATCCTGCGGAATGGCTCAAGACCCGTTTCCAGGTCGGCGAGGCCGATGCGCTGCCCGCCTGTCGCAGCCGCAAACGGATCGAACGGCCAGATCTTCATGCCCTTGATGCCCTCGGACAGCAGCTCTTCCGCAAGCTCATCGGCGCGGGTCATGAAGGCGTCGAGGTCTTCGTAGACGCCAGCCGTTCCCTTGCCGACCGCGCGATCGAGGGTGCGAGCATAGACCGGCCCCGCGCAGGTGTTGTAGACGGGCATGCGATCGTGACTCGCGCCGCCAAGCATCTGGTAGATCGGCATCCCCGCGGACTGCCCGAAGATATCCCAGAGAGCAATGTCGAGCGCCGAGAGCGCCCGCATTTCCACGCCGAGCACACCGCATCTTGCGCCGTACTCGTAGAGGGCCCGCCAGTGCCGATCGATCGCCAGGGGATCTGTTCCCAGAAGCAGCGGGGCAGCGTAGTCATGGATAAAGCCGCGCAGTGCCTCAGGGGCATACTTCGTCTCGCCGTAGCCGACCAACCCCTCATCGGTGTGGAGCCGGACGAACAGCAGCGTTGCGTGTTCAGCCAGGTGAATGGTCTCGATGCGGGTCAGTTTCATGCGACGCTCCGGGGTGATGCAGGACGTGCAACTAGCCTGGCCTGTTTACAGTTCGACAGGTCGTCGATATGCTGCCAGCTATTGGCGTTTCGGTAAACAGGCCCGAGGAGGATTGCATGTCTGAGTACGCTCCGCTCCGACCGGAGACGTTCGATCTGTTGCGGCAGGCCAGCACCGCGACCATCACGACGCAGTTGTTTCAACGCGGGCTCCGTAACGTGTTCCTGAACGGCCTCGCCCCGCTGAATCCAAAGCATTGCCAGTTCGTCGGCGAGGCGGTCAC
>JACCZH010000129.1 GCA_013696045.1 Chloroflexia bacterium | reverse complement strand
ACTTGTCACCGTGGCGTGGCTGGGCGCCTTTTACCCAGAGAATAGTGCGATCCGGTGCCTCGCCACCCCCGGGAAGCAGAATATAGCTGCTGTCAGTCGGATAATCTGCTCGAACGTCGATCATGCTTGCGTTGCAACCGGCCTCTTTGAGCGACTGGACCAGGAGCTCACCCTCGCGGTCGGCGCCAACTGTTGACGCGAGCGAGACATCAACGCCGAGCTTTGCCAGCGCGGCGCAGGTATTGGAGGTCGTGCCGCCGGCCTGCTCGAACTGGTTCAGAACGGTTGCATATTCTCCCAAGGGTGGATACCGGTCGACAACGACGAACTTGTCCCATGAACATAGCCCAATTGCGGCAACGGCGCGGAGCATCTGCTACCTCTCATGATCTGGACCTACATAGAACACCGCGAACGCGTAAATGCGGGTCGCATGTCAAATCCTATCTAATCATGGCAGGTACTTGACGCGGCGGGAGAACCTGTGTCGGCGGTACAATCCGCAAGAACGGAGTAGGAGTGTGATGAGCGACCAGCAAATACTCGTTGTTGAAGATGAAGAGAACCTGGCTGAGGCGCTGAAGTTCAATCTTGAGCGCCAAGGTTATCAGGTCATTGTGAAATCGAATGGTTACGATGCACTGAACGTCCTGCAGCAGGAAGCCCCGCATCTTATCGTCCTGGACGTCATGCTCCCCGGACTGGATGGGTTCGAGGTTTGCCGCCGGGTGCGCACCACGTCGAACGTGCCGATTCTGATGCTGACCGCCCGCGGTGAGGAAGTTGACCGGGTGCTGGGTCTGGAGATTGGCGCGGACGACTATCTCACGAAGCCTTTTAGCTTGCGAGAGCTACAGGCGCGGGTAAGGGCGTTGCTGCGGCGTGGGGGCGGCGCTCCACCTGACGGCAATGGCGAGGCGATGACGGCTGGTAATCTGAACGTTTCACAGGATGCTCGCCGGGCGTTTCGTGATGGCTCTGAGATTCCATTGCGGCCGCGCGAGTTTGAGCTGCTGGTGTTCCTGATGCGGAACCGTGGTCTGGCTCTGTCACGACGTCAGCTCCTGGACGGGGCCTGGGGCAGTGACTTTGTGGGCGATGAGAGGACGGTCGATGTCCACGTGCGGGCATTGCGGGAGGCGGTGGAGAACGATCCTCACAACCCGGTTCGAATCGTGACCGTGCGTGGCATCGGGTACCGGTTCGAAGGGTAGGCAGAGATGCGCGGTATCCTGATCCAGGTTACCGGCCCGCCGCTCGTTGCCGGCTTGCTAGGTGTGCTCGGTTTTGCGGTCGGCCAGACGCTGGCCGGCATTCTTCTCGGGACGTTGCTGGGGGGCTTACTGGCCTATGGAATCGGGCGCAGGGCCAGGAGCAAACTTCAGACTATTCAATTCCAGATGCGGCGCAACGGCAGGGTAACGTTCGACGACTATCCGTATGGCTCCTCCCCGGACGAGATCGACGATGTCTACCATGCCGTAGCCGGACGGCTTGGTGAGCTCGAAGATATCCACGTTGAAGAGCTCAAGATCCTGACCCGACAAAGCCAGCTGCTCGACCGGATGAATGACGGCATCATGCGAGTTGACGCGAATGGCATTGTGTCCTACGCCAATGTCGCGGCCAGCGCACTGTTTCGGGGCCGTAACCCGGCTGGCCGGCCCTTTATCGCCGTCACTCGTGACCACGAACTCAACGATTTGGTGCAGCGCAATCTACGCACAGGTGAGGACCAGCAGCATACTTTTGAGATTCCGGGCGAGACGAGCGTCGTAAACGCGGTCGTCACGCGGCTAGCTGAGGCACCGTCTGAGTCACTGGTTGTGCTGCGTGATATCAGCGAAGTGACGCGGTTGCAAACGCTGCGGCGCGAGTTCGTTGCAAACGTCTCGCACGACCTACGCACACCACTCTCAGCGATCAAGATCATGACCGAAACGCTGCTTGACTTGCAGCAGCAGGATGCCGATTCCCAACGCTTCCTGGGCAAGATTGATGACGAGGTTAATGTTATGACCGCGTTGGTAAACGATCTACTTGACCTGGCGAATCTGGAGGGTCGCGAGAGTGGTCTTAACGTGCGGCCGGTGATCGTTCAGCGTCTGATTGACGAGATTCGCGAACGGATGGAACCGATCGCGGAGCGGCACAACGTTGCGCTGGCGGTCAATGTTGATCCCGGGTTGGCCGAGGTGGCGGCAGACGAGCGCCGGCTACACCAGGTGTTGGTGAACCTGGTGAATAACGCGATCGTCCACACTCCGAGCGGGGGGCGGATTGAGATCCGGGCGATCGAGGGAGGGTCGCATGTCGTCTTCGAAGTGTGCGACACCGGGACGGGGATTCATCCAGAAGATTTGCCCAGAGTTTGGGAGCGTTTCTTTCGGGCCGACCGCTCGCGCAGCGGACGGGGGACCGGACTTGGCCTGGCGATTGTCAAGCATGTCGTGCTGGCACATGGGGGGACGGTAGACGCGTCGAGCGAGCTTGGACGGGGATCGGAGTTTCGCTTCACGATTCCCCGGGTCCCCGCGCAGATCTCCCAACGCTCGCTCAGTCCACGAGTTTAAACCGCGACCGGCTCGTTCTCACGCTCGCGCACGAGCGCGTCTATCTCGAGCTTGAGCTCCTCAAACATGTCCGCTTCATCGACTCGTTTGATGATTTCGCCTTTACGGAAAATAATGCCCTTACCTTTGCCGGCCGCCAGACCGATGTCGGCGTCCCGGGCTTCGCCCGGCCCATTGACAACACAGCCCATGACGGCAACCTTGATCGGCTCCTTGACCGTCTGGAGATACTCATCAACTTTGTTGGCAAGTGAGAACAGATCGACTTCGACGCGGCCGCACGTTGGGCAGGCAACCATGGTTGCGCCCTTTTGCCGCAGCTCCAGACTCTTCAGGATCTCGTAGCCGACGAACACTTCTTCAACCGGATCGGTCGTGAGCGAGACTCGGATCGTGTCACCGATTCCAAGGGCCAGGAGCGTCCCCAACCCAACGGCGGAGCGCACGCTGCCAGCACGCGGGGTGCCGGCCTCGGTGACGCCAAGGTGGAGTGGGTAGATATTGCGCTTGGCCATGCGCGTGTAGGCTTCAAGCATCACCGGAACCTCGAACGCCTTCAGGGAGATCTTGATGTCGTTGAAATCAAGATCCTCAAGGATCTTGATGTGGCCGATGGCTGTTCTGACCATGTGCTCGGCGATGAGCTCAATCTGGGTGACGTTCTGTGACGCCATCTCGTCGACGAACTCGGCGCCCATCGGCGGCACGGAGCCAAAGTTTACGCCGATTCGAATTGGGACCTGACGTTCTTTCGCCTTGTGCACAACCTCTCGGACGTCTTCGGGCTTGCGGATGTTACCTGGGTTCAGGCGAAGGCCGTGGATACCGGCATCGAGCGCTTTGAGCGCCAGGGTGTGTTCGAAGTGAATGTCCGCGATAAGCGGCACCGGTGAGTGCGGCACGATGTCTGGTAGTGCGGCGGCTGCCACCCGGTCCGGCACGGCAACGCGTACGATTTCACAGCCAGCGTCCGCCAGTTCGGCGATCTGACGTAGCGTTGCCTTGGCGTCGCGGGTGTCGGATGTCGTCATGGATTGAACGACGATGGGCGCGCCGCCACCAATGCGCACTCCGCCGACGTTGACGGCGCGGGTAATTCGACGAGGAGCGAGCAGAGTCAAGAGACGCCTCCCAAAGGTGAAACGTGAGTGAGGTGGTTACCGGAAAGCCACCGTGATTACTGTAACAGTGTATCGCCGCTGACAATGCGGTCGATGTCGACGAACGCGATAGCGAACATCAATCCCAACAAGAGGACGAGACCGATGAAGTGGACCATTCCCTCTTTTTCCGGCGCGACGCGCTTGCCGCGCCGCAGGATTTCGACGATGACGAAGATCAACCGGCCACCGTCCAGCGCGGGAAGCGGCAGCAGATTCAGGATCGCCAGGTTGAGCGACAGGAGAATCGTAATGTTCAAAAGCGTTACCCAGGTTGGCGTTGCGCTCTCGGTAATGATCTCGGACGTGAGCTGACCCATCCCGATCGGACCCGCGATATCGCCGAGGCTTACCTCGCCGGTGATGAGCATGATCAGTCCTTCGCCCATACGCTGGAGGGTGGTGAGGAACTGTTGCCCAGCCTCAGGGAGAACCGAGAGGAATCCAACACGCTCATAGTGAATTTCCTGGGCGAGCGTTGAGCCAAGCGGATCGCTGTCCTCGTTTGGCGCCTCAGGGATCAGGACTTCGAGGGTCTGCGCCTGACTGCCGCGCATAATCTCGAATGGAACGGTCTGGCCGGTGCGTTCGAGGATAGCGTTGTCATATGCGATGACATTGTCGATCCGCTCGCCGCCGATTGAGACGATGCGGTCGTCAGGTTGAAGGCCGGCCATGGCTGCCGCGCTTCCCTCCGGCGCTTCAACGACCTTGATGGTCGCGGTAAATACATTCGCGATGCGAATTCCGGTGCGGCCCTGACCGGCGGGTGGGTTCTCACGCGGGATGATGGTTGTTTCAATGCGTTGACCGTCGCGCATGATAACAACCGGCATTTCACTGCCGATGTAGTCATCCGTGATGCTGACAACCTCGGCCGCGTTTGCGACCGTCGCTCCGGCAACGCTGATGATCTGGTCGCCGCGCTCCCAGCCCACTTCGGCAGCGGGAGTATCCGGCATGACATCCGCAATATAGGCGGCGGCGTCCGGCCGGCCGTGAACGCCGAGCAGGATCGCGATCAAGACGAAGGCGGTCAGAAAATTCATGATTGAGCCGGCCGTGATGAAAAGCGCGCGCTGGCCGGCCGTCTTCGACTGCATGCTCTCGTTTTCGGAGTTCTTGCCGTCTTCGCCCAGCACGCGAACGAAGCCGCCCATCGGAATGGCGTTGATCGACCAGAGAGTGTCACCGCGTTGCTTGCCCCAGATACGCGGAGGCAAGCCGATTCCGAACTCTTCCACCCGCATACCGGCTCGCCGGGCGGTGATGAAGTGGCCAAATTCGTGAATCAGGATAAGGAAGGCGAGAATCGGGACGATATAGAGCGCGTTAGCCAAGGTAGAAGCTCATTTCGGTTAGGGCTGCCGGTGATGTTTTCACTGGTCGAAGCGTTCCGGCAACCGAGGGAATGGTACCCATCAGATGAAGACCACGTCAATGAAAACGTTACGTGCATTGGTCCTGATGATGAGGATTTTTGGCGTGGGGATTATGTTAGAATCAGCGGTCGGTTGACCGGTCAGGTGTGCCCCAGCTCTTTCCTTACAGCCACGGACGGAACCGTGAAGGGTTCAACCGCGAGAGACATTTGGATGGGTGAAGGGAACGAAGAAGGTATGCTCGTCGGTATTCCGAAGGAGATCAAGGACAACGAAAGTCGTGTGTCCACCACCCCAGCGGGCGTCACGGAGTACGTGACGCATGGTCATAAAGTAATCGTTGAACGTTCCGCCGGAATGGGGAGTGGGTTCCACGACAGCGAGTATGAGGCGGCCGGGGCGGAGATGATCGATTCTCACGCCGGCGTGTTCGCGCGGGCCGACATGATCGTCAAGGTCAAGGAACCGATCGCTTCCGAATACGGCCTCATGCGTGATGGCCAGATTCTCTATACCTACCTGCATCTTGCCGCCGAGGAAGCCCTCACCCACGCTCTCATTGACCGCAATGTCACGGCGGTTGCGTACGAGACGGTAGAGCTACCGAACCGTTCGCTGCCTTTGCTCACCCCGATGAGTGAGGTTGCGGGGCGCATGTCGATTCAGGTCGGCGCGCATTACCTGCAAAAAACACACGGGGGACGTGGTCTGCTACTCGGCGGTGTTCCGGGTGTGCTGCCTGCCAACGTTGTAATTGTGGGCGGAGGTGTTGTTGGCACCAGTGCCGCGCAGATGGCACTGGGGTTGGGCGCGAACGTCACCATTCTTGACATTTCGGTTGACCGGTTGCGTTTCCTTGACCTGGTGCTGCACGGGCGCATTAACACCCTGGCCTCCAACCGTCAGAACCTTGCTGAGTCGCTTCGAGACTGCGACCTGCTGATTGGTGGGGTACTGATTCCGGGCGCTAAGGCTCCGAAACTGGTGACGGCTGAGATGGTTGCGTCAATGCCGGACGGCGCGGTGATTGTGGATGTCGCGATTGATCAGGGCGGCTGCATTGAAACAGTGAAGCCAACAACTCATAGTGACCCAACGTTTGTAGTGGACGGTGTGGTGCACTACTGCGTGACGAATATGCCCGGCGCGGTGCCGCGAACCAGCACGTTTGCGCTGTCGAATGTGACCTTGCCGTATGGCGTGTTCCTGGCGGAACATGGTGTGAACGCGTTTAGCCTGGACCCGGCACTTGCCAAAGGTTTGAACGTGTTTAAAGGTAAGGTAACGTATCCGGCGGTTGCTGACGCATTTGGCCTTGAGCACGCCGCACTCGAGACTGTCTTGTAAATTTCAGTAGCTGTGGTGAGCATTCAGTTGGGGATCCTCGCCATTTGGCCCAAGCATGCTGGTAGGGAATGGGATTTGAACTGTGCGAGATGGCGTTAACCGCTTCCTGTCTGGTCTTGAAGCTGACAAGGGATTTTCAAACAATACGATCTCCGCGTACCGTAACGACTTGAATCAGTTCGTCACGTTCGTCGAATCGAACCTCGGGCTGACCTCATGGCGTGAGCTGGCGGAGACACATTTGACGTCTTACCAGCTGGAGCTGCGAGGGCGTGGATACGCGAACTCAACGGTGGCGCGCAAAACGGCGGCAATTCGGTCGTTCTGCGGGCACCTGGTGAGCGAAGGCATTCTGAGGTCCGATCCATCGTCGGCATTACCTTCGCCACGAGTGGCGAAGTCTGTTCCGCGAGCGATGACCCGTAACGAAGTCGAAGTACTGATGGACAAGGCGGGCTCGTCCGATGGCGCCGAAGGGGTGCGCGACTCGGCTATGCTGCAGCTCTTGTATGCGAGCGGGCTGCGCGTAACCGAGCTGGTGAACCTGAACGTTGATGACGTAGATGTTGAGAATGCCTCCATTCGCTGCCAGGGGCGTCAGGGGCGGGATCGCAGCATTGATCTATTGCGGGATGTGGCCGAAACGCTGCGAGCCTATGTAGACACCGCCAGGCCGGCGATCCGGCAGCACGATCAGGAGCAGGCGCTGTTCCTGAATCATCGCGGCCAGCGACTTACCCGCCAGGGGTTCTGGCTGATCCTGAAGGGCTATGCGCAGCAGGCTGGAATTGGCGAGATCACGCCGCACACCTTGCGTCACTCTTTTGCGACTCATCAGCTGCTGGACGGCAAGGAATTGTCGGATGTCCAGCGCGCGCTGGGTCACGTGAGCATCTCGACAACCCAGGTATACGAGCAGCTCGCGGATCAAATGAAGGATGGGGCGCCGTCGCCGGAGTCTGTTGAGCCGGTTCCTGCGACGATCAGCACGGACTAAGATTCTTCCCCGGTTAGCCGGCCTGAACCGAGATCGTTAGAGCGCCGGTGTCTGCGTGGCCCGGTGCTCAATGTGTTTGGAGATATTCATGTCAG
This sequence comes from Chloroflexia bacterium, assembly GCA_013696045.1. Classification (GTDB taxonomy): domain Bacteria; phylum Chloroflexota; class Chloroflexia; order Thermomicrobiales; family CFX8; genus JACCZH01. Next base: position 2,089 of record JACCZH010000129.1, on the reverse strand, counting down.
CCGTCTCTGAAAATGCCGTCAGTATGGACACGCTCGTGTCGCTGTGTAAGCGGCGCGGCTTTGTGTTTCCCGGCAGCGAGATCTATGGCGGATTGGCCAACACCTGGGATTTCGGACCGCTAGGTGTCGAGCTACGCAACAACATCAAGCAGGCGTGGTGGCAGACCTTCGTGCACCGGCGGCACGACATCGCCGGACTCGATGGTGGCATTTTCATGAACCCGCGAGTATGGGAGGCCAGTGGCCACGTTGATGAATTCAACGATCCGATGATCGATTGCCGCGAGTGCCGAGGACGTTTTCGGGCTGATACGCTGGTGGAGGACGCCCTTGGTTCCAGCGTAGAGGGTATGCCGCCAGGCGAGCTCGACAAACTCATCGCGCAATCGAACATCGCTTGCCCAACCTGTGGAAAGCACAACTGGACCCCGGTGCGGGCATTTAACATGATGTTCCGCACCCAGATTGGTCCGGTCGATGAGACCGCGACAACAATCTACCTGCGTCCCGAGACAGCGCAGTCCATCTTCATGCAATACAAGAACGTCATGCAGTCGTCGCGTCACAAAGTGCCGTTCGGTATCGCTCAGATCGGCAAGGCGTTTCGCAATGAGATTACGCCGGGAAACTTCATTTTCCGGGTGCTTGAGCTGGAGCAGATGGAGATCGAGTACTTCATTCGCGAAGATGCCTGGGAGGCGTCGTTTGAGGAGTGGCTGGAAGCTCAGCAGGCGTTTCTGTACTCGCTTGGCATCAACCCCGAGCATCTGCGGCGGCGGGAACATACTGCGGACGAGCTGTCGCATTATTCGAAGCGCACAGTGGATTACGAGTATCTCTTCCCGTTCGGATGGAAAGAGCTGACCGGACTTGCCTACCGCTATGATTTTGATCTGCGGCGGCACCAGGAAGCCTCGGGGGTCGACCTGACCTACTTCGATCAGGCCGCCAACGAGCACTTCCTTCCGCATGTTATCGAGCCGACAATGGGCGTTGAGCGCCTGCTGCTCATGGTCCTGCTTGACGCGTTCGCGGAGGAGACGACGACTGACGCCAAGGGTAATGAGGCCAGCCGGGTTGTGTTGCGCTTCCACCCCAAGATCGCGCCATACAAGGTCGCCGTATTGCCGCTCTCAAAGAAACCGGAGCTGTCAGGCGTTGCTGATGAGGTATTCCGCTCGCTGCAAGCGCGTTTCGTGACGGACTATGACGAGACGCAGAGCATTGGCCGGCGTTACCGGCGCCAGGACGAGATCGGCACACCGTACTGCGTGACAGTGGACTTCGAGAGCCTTGAGGATCATGCGGTTACGGTTCGCGATCGCGACACGATGGAGCAGTTCCGGGCGCCGATTGCGGACATTGTGGACATCATTGCAGAGAAGCTAGGTTAGCGCCTTTCCGCGTAGCGGCGCGATTTATTGCGTCCTGTTGGATCGCTCCGGCGTAGGCGAGGCGCAATACATTGCGCCGCTACGTATTGCTGCTGTGCAAATCACTCTATACCTCATCGTGCGGGTCAACCATCACGCGGCCAAGAATCGCGTTGAGCTCTTCGTCTGAGTACCAGTGAACGACGATCGTTCCACCACGCTTGCCACGTTTAAGCTCAACCTTCGTGCCAAAAACGCGCCGTAGTCCCGCTTCGACTGCCTTTTCGTCGGGTGATTGTTTCGGGACGATAGTTGCCGTTCCTGGTTGAGGAGCCGGTTCTTTGGCGAGCCGCTCCGTCTGACGGACCGAGAGCCCTTCCCTGATGATGCGCGCCAGAAGGTGCTTCTGATGCAGGGCATCGTCGACACTCAACAGAGCCCGCGCGTGGCCAGCGCTGATGACGTTGTTGACCACGGCGGCCCGGATCTCTTCTGGGGCGTCGAGAAGCCGCAAGGTGTTGGCAACCGCGGGACGGCTCTTGCCGATGCGTTGAGCGATTTCCGTGTGAGTGAGACCGAACTCATCGGTCAAATGCCGGTAGGCCAGTCCTTCTTCAATAGGGTTCAGGTCGGCGCGCTGGAGGTTCTCAACCAGGGCGATCTCAAGCGCCTGAGCGCCCGAGATCTCGCGAACAACCACGGGCACTGAACTGAGT
>JACCZH010000118.1 GCA_013696045.1 Chloroflexia bacterium | reverse complement strand
ATCTCAATGCATCCGCGTCAGGGCAGGGCCGAGATGACAACTTCTATGCAATGCGGTCTAGTACCATCCGAAACATTGTACGCAAGACGTCCCACCGGGACGTCTTTACAGGGTAGTATGGCAACTCAGACATCACAATGCCAGCCGCTCAATCGCCGCTGGCGCGGACCGGCGCCGGGACCGTCCGGCGAGTCTGGATATTGAACAGGTTGAAGAAGAACCCCACCGACGCGCCGATCAACATGGAAAAGACGATCGTTCCTATCCCGAAATCGCCGCCCAGTGCAATGCCGATGACAATGACCGTCGCCTCGATGCTCCAGCGCACTACACTCACGCGCAGATTTGTGAGCCGGGTTATTGCCAGCATGAAGGAATCACGCGGGCCGGCGCCGAAACCGGGTTTGATATAGAGCGCCGAGGCAAACCCCAGCGTCACCACCGCTGCCAGCAGCATCGCGATCCGCGCCGGGTAGGATTGCGCCTCCGGAACCAGGTTCGACCAGAGAATGACATCCGTCCAGAGCCCGACCAGCAGCATGTTGGCCACCGTTCCGAAACCGGGCTTGATGCCAAACGCCCAGGAAACGAAGACCATTGCCACGCCGACCCCAATGGTCGCCTGGCCCAGGGTGAGCGGCGTCTGCTGGGAGATGCCGTCGTGAAACACGGCCCACGAGCTCGCGCCCAGGTTGCATTTCAACGAGAGCACCATCGCCAGTGAAAAGATCACCAGCCCGGCCATGAGCATACTGATCTTGCCCAGGAACTGGAGCGGATCGTCACGCAACAGATGGAAATTAGCCACGGGCGACAACAGCTTCTGGCTCGGCATCGCCAGCTTTCACCGGCTGAGGGGGAGTTGTCGACGGCTCCCCCACAAGCACCTTACGGTTCGCCCAGTCACCCTTACGATAGCGCCAGAGGTTCATCAACATCAGAATCACATTGTCTCCAAGCATCGCCAGATAGACTCCGGCAAGCCCCAACCCGAGCGGGATGGCCAGCAGATAAGCCAGTGGCAGACGGACGATCCACATCGCCACCGCTGTCGACACCATCGGCCAGCGCGTGTCCCCAGCGCCGCGCAGACTGCCTGCCAGGACAAAGCCAATGGCCTGGATCGGCTGGGCGAAGGCAATCACCCGCAGGGCCGAGACGCCGGCGTCGATAATCTGCTGGCGGTCCTCGCCGCTTGCGCCCAGCTTCATAATCGGCTCGGCAAAGACGAAGAAGATCAGACCCATGACCGACATCCAGACCACACAGGCCCTGGTGGCCGTGGCCGAAGCCGCCTTGGCCCTGGGGATGTTGCCGGCCCCGAGCGATTGGCCGACCAGCGCGGTGGCCGCCATCGCGAAGCCGAAGCCGGGAAACATTGAAAGGAAGACGGCGTTCTGAGCCAGCTGGTGGCTGGCGGCGACCGCCGTGCCGAGCATAAAGACGATAATGACAAACAACAACTGCCCGCCCGAGCGCAGCATCGACTCCGCCATGGACGGCAAACCGATGTTCGCCAGACGGCGCAGGTGGGTCACATCCGGCCGCCAGCCGTCCAGGCCAGCAATCGAGACGCCGTGCCGGCCGCGATAGAGCAACAAGACCATAATCCCACAGCCGGCCAGCCGCGAGATGACCATGCCGATGGCCGCGCCGTCGATCTCCAACCGGGGAAACACTCCCACGCCGAAGATCAGCGGGTACGACACCACCACGTTCAACACGTTGATGCCAGCCGTCACCAGCATCGGCGTGCGTGTGTCACCGACACCCCGCAGCACGCCGCCCAGAATAAACATTACCGCCATAAAGATGTAGCTGATCGCGCTAAAGCGCAGGAAGCGCGATCCGTCTGCAACGACATCGGCGTCAGCGCCCATGAGCGACAACATCTGTGTAGCGAACACCGCCACAATAATTGTGAAGACCCCCGAGAGCACCAGTCCCGCGCCAACCGACTGTTTGGCGATCTTGCCGGTGGTTTCAATGCGACCGGCGCCAAAGGCGTGCGCCGTGATAACGGTTGTGCCCATTGAGAGGGCGAAAAACGCGGAGATAAAGAGAATTTGAAGCTGCATCGACGCGCCAACGCCAGCCACGGCGGTCGAGCCGAGCTGCGCAACCATCAGGATCGTCACGAGCCCGAGACCGCTCTGGAGTAGATTCTCAAGGATGGAGGGCCAGGCCAGATTCAGAACTAAGCGGCGGATCTCGCCCTGATTGATCGAGGCTGCCGGGTCTGGGTACGAAGGAATCGTGGCCGCCATGATTATAAGCTCCGGATTACAGTGGGGACGTCCCCAACTGTGCCAGCCAGGAAAGCCGTAGCGCCGAACTGTAGCAGTCTGTTGGATGCCGGTCAACATGCGTGGACAGGTTGACATCCAGGATCTCGCGACGTATTCTAACACCGTTCGGGCATCCGAACAGTGTTCAGGATGCTATTTTGGGAGGAGACCCTTTGTCTCGTGAATCACGCCGTCTGGCAGCCATACTCCTCATCGTGTTCCCGACCGTCATATTCGGCGGGTTCAGCGTTCTGTCTATGTTAATTACCAACGCCGACGGTTACACAGATAATCCCTTGCGCCAGGATCTCTGGCGGGCAGGTCACGCCCACGCCGGTGTGTTGTTGATACTCTCGCTCGTCATCCTGCGCTATATCGACGAAGCGCAGCTCTCCGAACGAGCGAAAGCACTCACTCGCGTGTCGGCTCCAATCGCCGCCATTCTGCTACCGGTGGCCTTTTTCCTCTCGGTCCTGCCCGAAGATGCCTCCGCCCCGAACGCCATCGTCTACCTGGCATACCTCGGGGGCCTGATCCTGATCGCAGGGTTGTTAACCCTGGGAGTCGGGCTGTTCAAAGCCAGCCGGTAGGAAGTCGAATATCCCGATCGATACGTTAAACCTCATGGTTGCGCGTACGAAACACAAAAGCACGGTCATGGGAATCATGTTCTCGACAACCCATCATCCCCTATAGCCCGGATATAACGTTCAACAGACCGGCGAACAGCCGCGCTACCATCCTCTTTTACAACTCCTCCGAACGCACCATACACGCGCTCGAAGGTGAATGGCTCAACAGCGTCCACCACCCGTTGAAC
>JACCZH010000007.1 GCA_013696045.1 Chloroflexia bacterium | reverse complement strand
CGTTGATCGCTCAGGCTCAATGGTGTAAATCCTCAAAGCTACCTCCTTTGACCGGCATCTGACCGGCATCGTAGCGTGTTTCGATCTGCTGCGCTCTCTTGCAAAGGGTGCGATACTGGCGGGCGATGACACACGTGAACAATACAGAGGGAGTCGGTGGTGGTTGATACGCAGAAGCGCGTGGACGTAACGCGTTTTCATAAGTTTGACGAGCTGACGGAGATTCTGACGGAATTTGTCGATCGCTTTCCGAAGCTTGTCAGTCTCGACTCTATGGGCAAGTCGCACGAGGGACGCGATATCTGGGTGCTCAGCATCACCAACCAGGACACAGGTCCGGCAGACGAGAAGCCAGCCATGTACATTGATGGCAACATCCACGCCGGCGAGGTAACTGGCTGTAATGTCGCGCTCTACACCGCCGACATGCTGCTGAATGGTTATGGCTCGGACGACACGATCACGGCCTTGCTGGATACACGCGGCTTCTACATTGCGCCACGGGTGCAGCCGGACGGCGCGGAGCTCTACCTGACGACGCCGTTGACGCTGCGTTCATCGGTCCGCGAGTGGCCACAGGTGGATGACGACGAAGGTTTAACCCCGGAGGATCTTGACGGCGACGGGTTGATTCTCCAGATGAGGGTTCAGGATCCGAAGGGGGAGTGGCGAATTTCCGGGGAGGACGACCGGTTGATGGTCAAGCGCCGCCCGGATGAGCTGACCGGCACGTTTTACCGCATCTACACCGAGGGTCTGCTGAGCGACTATGTGCGCGGTCCCGTCACACTGGCGAAGTCGAAGTACGGCATCGACCAGAACCGCAACTGGCCGGCCAACTGGTCGGTCTACCAGCGCGGGGGCGGTCCGTTTCCGTTGTCGGAGCCAGAGACACGCGCCGTCGCGACGTTTGTGGAGTCGCACCGCAACATCGTTATCTTGCAGAACTATCACACGACCGGTGGGGTCATTCTGCGCGCCCCGTGTGTGACCGCCGACAGTGGCATCCCGGCACGCGACGTGGATGTTTACAACGCGATGGGCGAGATTGGGGAACGATTGACGGGCTACCCCTGCGCCTCGGTTTACGACGCTTTCCCGGAACTCGATGAGCGTGGCCGTCGCTCCACTTCGGGTGGCTTTATCGAATGGACCTATGAGCATCTGGGTATGTTCTCGTTCGCGACGGAGCTCTGGGATCTCCAGTCGCGGGCCGGCATCGAGCGTCCGGCCAACGATGCCATGCGGGTGGTGCGCGAGCAGACCGAGGAAGACGGCCTGAAGCTACTGAAGTTTAACGACGATAGCCTGAACGGCGACGGCTTCGAGCCCTGGCGCGAGTTCGAGCACCCGCAGCTCGGCAAGGTTGAGCTGGGGGGTTGGAAGACCAAGCAGATGCGTCAGAACGCACCGCCGCAGTTCCTGCAAGACGAGTGCGAGCGCAATGCCGCGTTCACCCTGCGCCAGGCTGCCATGACTCCGCGCCTTACAGTGAGCGACGTTGAGGTCGAGAAGCTTACCGACGAGTTGTTCGTCGTGCGCGCCATGGTTGCCAACGATGGCTACCTCCCGAGCAACGGCTCGGCGATGGCGGTACGCAACAACACCGCCAGGCCGGTCGAGGTCGAGATGGAGGGCGCCGAGGTCGTCATGGGCAAACCCAGGCAGGAGATCGGCCACCTCATGGGCCGCTCAGCCAATCGCGGCATGATGATGATGTTCGGCATGGCCAAGGTTGAGAACGAGCGCCTGGTCGAATGGCTGGTGCGCGGCTCCGGGCCGGTGACGATTGTTGCGCGGTCGGAGAAGGGTGGCACGGTTCGGGAAGAGGTTGAACTCCCGTAGTCCAGAACGAGGATGCGCAACCAGGCATTTATTGAGCGCCTGGCGGAGAGTTTCCGGCGGTTCCTGGGGGTCTACGGCGGTTTTCACACGCGAAGTCCGTAGCGGCGCGATACAGTGCGCCGCTACGACCGACAGCCGCTCCCGCAATTGATTTAGTCCGCCGCGGCTGCCTTGGCCTCTGCGACCGTGATGAACTCCACCAGCGCGTCCAGAGCGGCACGGATCTGCTGGCGTGTCTCCTCATCCGGCAGTTCCGGGTTCTCGGAGTAGCGGTCGGGAGCCGCGCCGAGCTTGACCTGTGGCTCAGGCATGACGCGGGATTTGGTGAATTTCAGGATCTTGCGCAGGTCGATCTGTGCCGGCTCGGTGAATGACTTGCCCGGAGTAACGCCGACGATGGCGACCGGCTTGTCGGCCAATACGCTGTCGCCGCCAGTCCTGGGCCGGCGGGAGGCCCAGTCGATGGCGTTCTTGAGCACGCCTGGAACCGAGGCGTTGTATTGTGGCGTGGCGATGAGGATTGCGTCAGCCTCGGCGATGGCGTTTTTGAAGCGCGTCACCTCCGCAGGGTCGCCTTCCGCCTCAACGTCGGCGTTGTAGAGTGGAAGGTCGTGCAACAGGTACATTGTCACTTCGACCCCTTGTGGAGCAACTTCCTGCGCGGCGTTGATAAGTCCGCGATTGTATGACTGCTGTCGCAGACTGCCGGGGATGCCAAGAATCTTGATTGGTCTGGATGTCACTCGTGAGATATCCTTTCGGGATGCGGAGTATTGATAACGCACTCTACCCAGTGTACCGATGATTCCGAGTGGGCGACGCAGCGTGTCTCTCCTACGAGTATGACGCTTCGGAAAGTGCAAGTAGCTCAGGTGTTAGTACACCAAAAGAGTGCCAGCTATCCCCCGAATCGTCTGAATACATTATTTCGCCGTTCTGGAATCCGGCGACAATGGTCCCGGAGGCGCCGCGAAGAGCCACCAATGCGTAGGGCATGTAAGGTGTTTCTTGCGATCCGTTTAAGGTGAGCGCTTGCCATGGCTCGTCGCCACGACGGCGATAGATCTGGCCGCGAGCGTCGCCGTTGCCGCGATGGGCGTAGCCTGCGCCGTGACTGGCCGAGACGTACCAGAGATCGGGATCGCTCGGGTCGACGGCCAGCGCCCAGGCATAGTGGCGGTCCATGCCATCGTCTACCTTCCGCCAGGTGTCTCCCGCATCGGTTGACAGGGATACGCCGCCCCCGGCTGCCAGATAGACCCGGCCGGAATCGGCGGGGTGAGTCAGAACCGCGTGGGAATCATGATAGGCGTTGGCTTTGCGGTCTTCCCAATTCTCGCCGCCGTCAGTGGAACGCATAACACCGCCGAGCTCAATCCCTACGAAGATCAGATCAGGGTCTTGGTAGTGCGGCGCGATCCAGCGCACATGGCTGGTATACGGCCGGGGTGGGAAGGACCAGCCTGGCGCGGAAGGCAGCTCCGGCAAACGCGAGAACTCCTGCCACGTCTCGCCGTCATCCTGGCTGCAATAGAGGTTGCTGGGCTCGGTGCCGGCGTAGACGACAAACTTGCCGTTCTCCTGGTGGGATGGCGAGATCGAGATTGAGAGTACACGCTTGTGTGGAATACCCTCACTGACCTGTCCCCAGCTTTCACCTGCATCGAGTGAGCGATAGACTCCGTCATCGAAGGTTCCGACATAGACCCGGTTCGGGTCACGTGGATCGACGGCGACGCACTGCGCGCCGCTGCCCTCCATCGACAGCTCGACGTTACACATGTCACTGCCATCACAGTCGATGCGGGCAACCGCGTCGCCCGTGGCTGCAAAGAGGCGGAATGGTTGCATGGCTTTCCTCCTTTGGGTTGGGTCACTGGTAGTATGCAGCAGTATCATCCCAAAGAAGAGAGCATGTTACATCGGATAAAGATCGTATTTCTCGTAGGGCACGGCATCCTCAGCGTATACCGCGAGCGGCCCAGGTACGCGCAATCAAATGGATCGAGCCATCCGCGGCGATCGGCAAAGATGAACGTATCCGGTCGCGCAACGCGGTCTTCCGCTCTTCGTCCAGGGACATTGTATAACTGGGAGCCGGACCCTGACCGCCGAGAAACGGGGACCAGTAGTCGTCAAACGACCGAAAGTTCGTCGGCACATCGATTGCGCGCGTTGTGACGTTGGCTAGCCCAGCGGTCCGAAAAACTGATTCCAATGCCTCTGGCTTACAGAGTGGGAAGCGGCGACCTTCGTCAAGGTCGCGGACGGCTGGGTCAAGGGCGACAGCGACATCCCAGAAGTGACGCATCATCTGCATCTCGCCGGCATAGTCCCAGACGTACGCCGCCACCGTGCCGCCCGTCTGCGTTACCCGTGCCATCTCCTGAACTGCTAACCCTGGATCTGGAAGGAAGTTGAGAACAAGCCCGGATACCGCTGCATCGTACGTCGCATCACTGGACGGCAACACTTGAGCATCTCCGACCGCGAAAGTCGCCCGTTTATCCTGGATCTGTGTCTGAACGTAAGCGATGTAGCCGGCTGAGGAATCGATACCATGGACGGTCAGTGGCGCCTGGGTCTCAAGAATGCCGAGGCTTAAAGCGCCGGTGCCACAGCCAACATCTAGCCAATGGCTCCCCGGCGCCACCGCCAACCAGGCGAGGAAGTCTCGGGTTACTAGCTGGCTCCACCGACCGACGTAGGAGTCATAGTCGTCACCACTGGCCCACAAATCCGCAGGGCCGTTTGTTCCAGTCATCGACGGCCTCCATCATGTACACGGGCGATGGGAATTAGGGTTTGGGTGTGTGAAGGTATTGAGTTTGGGCAAGCACCCCCTTCTACCGATCCGTCCGCGTTGGCGCGCCAGGGGGGAAGGCGGTGGGGTCGTTGACCTTTTCGCGGAAATAGGCGCGTAGTTCGGCCTCGCGGGCTTCTTTGGCCTGGTCGCCCTCGTCATTCGCGCGTCGCCAGCGGTCGCGAATGGAATCGGTCAATTCGGTGAGCTTGCCCTTGCCGGAATCAATGGGCGATTCCGAGGTTGCGCTCGCGACCGGATCGTCCCGTTTGGCGGTTGTCTCGGCTCCGCGCGCTAACAGCGCGCCCACGCCCGCTCCGACTGCCGATCCGGTGATGAGTTTGACGATGTTCCTGCCAGTAGCGCCCATGGTGCTAGCTCCATTCTGTTATTCCCGTGCCGTTGCTACTCTGGCGATGATGCTTGCGATGGCGACGATCAATCCGAAGGTCGCGCCGAGAATTGCCGCCGTGGCGGGGGTGAAGATCGTCTTTACTTCGCCTTCGGCCGTGCCGGAGAAGAAGACAATTCTGGACTGCTCGATGTGCGCCTGTTTGGCGTTGACAAACACGGCTTTACTCTTTGAAAGACGCACTTCCTCCGCTACCACTTGTATCGCGCTGGATTGCATCAAAACAGTGTGGTCGCTGCTGAGCGCCAGTACTCCTGATTGGTCAAGCTGCGCGGATTTGGTCTCCAGCGTTTTCGCGCCAGATTTTTCCATTGTTACCCGGTCGGCCGTAATGCGCTCGGCTCCGGATTGCTTCATCATGACCGTCTGAGCATCAATGTTCTTGAGATCGGTCTGCGTCGCCTCGGTGGCGTTGGCCGATTCACGAGTAGCCGGCAGCTTGTAGGTCGTTTCGCGAATGCCAGGGTCACGCTCATTGATTCTGGCTGGGTCTGGGCTTGCGCCTTCGCTTTCCGTCGTGCCACTGGGGTGCTGGTCAGTCATAATTGCCCACCTTCCTCTTCCTTATCATAAACCCATAGTAAACGGTGATGCACGCGAGGGGAACAACGCAGGCCTGTTTTTCTCAGGTACATAGGGTTGTGCCTGGCGCGGTATGCTAGTGAATGAATAAACGGCCGCCCGTTGGCGACGGCGGATTCCCTGACTTTTGGTATTCAAGGAGGATCGAAAACCTATGGCCCGACCGCGTCTACGCGTCATCCCGCTTGGCGGCATTGGCGAAATCGGCAAAAACATGATGGTGTTCGAGTATCGGGGGGACATGATCATCGTCGATTGTGGCACCAAATTCCCCGAAGAGGAGATGCGCGGCATCGACCTCATCATCCCGGACGTCACGTATCTTGTCGAGAACTCTCATCGTTTCCGCGCTATTGTTCTCACCCACGGACACGAAGACCACATTGGCTCGTTGCCCTACGTTTTGCCTCAGCTCGAAAAGATTGCCCCAGTTCCGCTCTATGGCTCACCTATGGCGTTGGCCTATGCGCGCGGAAAGCTCGAAGAAGCAGGCGTGGCGCAACTGGCTGATTTTATGCCGATTGAGCCCGGTCAGAAATACAAGATCGGCCACCATTTCGAAGCCGAATTCGTGCCTGTTACACACTCTATCCCGGGGGCGATGCTCTGGCCCTGAATACCCCCGTTGGCAAAGTGGTGC
>JACCZH010000081.1 GCA_013696045.1 Chloroflexia bacterium | reverse complement strand
GGTGCGCGTCGCATCCTTGGTCTCAAGCTCTCCAACACGCTCAACCTGGATGCCGCTGTTCTGGAGTCCCATCACGCCCTGGCGGCCAAACTTCGCGGCGTAGACGCTTGAAGCCGCCGTCTCGGCGCCTTGCGTCTCTGCCGTGGGGATAAAATCATCAACTAGCAGCGGAATACCATCATAGAATAGCGCCCGCCGGCCAAACTGGTCCACGTCTGTCTCCAGCAGGTTCCCGGAGCTGCGGCGCAGGCTGGAGAGCTTGCGCCGGGTGCGCTTGGCCATCAGCAGCGCGTCCGGCCGGCCCGGCTTGACGGTGTCGATCAGCTCGTCCAGCATGTCCAGCGTCAAGGCTGCGCCGTTCGCGCCGGCGGTGAGTGTCTGCCCGGCCGTGACCAGGTTCACCAGCCCGTCAAACTCGGCCGCATTCGTGCCGGTGTCACCGTCATAGAATGTCTGCGAGAACTCATACGCCACCGCCTTGGACTTGAGCTGGATGATCTCCGTCTCAAGGTCGTTCGAGTCAGCGTAGGTCTGCTGCAGGAAGTTGTCCACATCGGCATCGCCGCCCAGGATCTTGAGCGTGGCCGTCACCTGAGTGAACGTCGGGGTCGACTCGCTCCAAGTATCGCCCACCCCGTACCATTCCACCGACGGCGCGGCGTTCTCGCGGTTATAGGTAATCGCGCTGCCGGTCACATCACTGAACGGTAGATACTGCAACACGTATCGAACACAATAGGACCGATGACCGGGATCGTCGCCGTGATCTCATACCGCGGATCGTGGTCCTTTCGATAGACTTTCACCTCAATGCCGAGCGCATCCAGCGCCAGGCGCCGCTCTTCATAGCTCAGGTCATCGAGGTTGGTCGCAACGGTATCGCGCCACAGCGTGAGGTTGTCGAGGTTCGCTTGTGCCTGTTCCCAGAGGGCTCGCTCGGACTGAATGGCGCTACGCTCGTCTTCAAGCTCGCGCCGGCGTTGGCTAAGGTCGTTGATCTGTTTCCGAATGTCGGCACCCAGGGCCGGATCGTCGAACATCGAGAGCTCGCGCATGAGATTCGACTGCCGGCGCTGCACGTCGGCAACCTGGCGATCGAGCTTCTCCAGCTGGCCGCTCGTGGGATCCGTCGCCTTCAGCCGCTCCACTTCCCGGCCGATGAATCCCGGCTCCATAAGCACCTGTGCCACACGCTCCCAGACGGCTGCATCCAGCGTCGCTGCCAGGATCGCGTGCGAGCCGCACGGGTTTGCGTGGCTGCCACCGCCTGAGCACATGTAGATGGACTTGGGTTCACGGCCATTCAGCATCGAGTTGCGTTGGCGTGTGACGTGCATGTTGCGGCCGCAGTACCCACAGGTCGCATAGCCGCCCCTGAGCAGCGTCATCCGGGGGGCACGATTGTTGCGGCTGGCCTGAGCCTTGTTGACTGTCAGCGTCTCCTGAACTGATTGCCATGACTCCAGATCGACCAGCGCCGGGACTGTCCCGGCCGGCAGGGTGACCGCGTCGTCGAGCGAGAAGACGATCCTGGTCTTGCGCTTCGGGTCTCGTCGCCAGGCCCAGGCAACAGCGTTTCCGGTGTAGTTTGGATGCTTCAGGATGTCCCGGATGGCGGTGTGGCTCCAGGACGTGCTACGGCCACTCGGGGTCGCAATGCCGTCCTTGCTCAGCCCCTTGGCAATCACCCGCAGCGGAGAGCCTGCTAACGCTTCACGGTAGATCCGCTGCACGATGGGAGCGGTATCAGGATCGACGTCGAGAGCCGCCTTGCTGGCATCACGCCAGCGATAGCCGTAGAGCGCTTTCACTGCCGGGATCAACTTGCCGGACTTTGCCCGGGCGTGCTTGCCGCGCATCGTGCGCTCGATCATCTTCTCACGCTCGACTTCGCCGGCGAACGCGCTGGCCGAGCGCAGGAAGCGTCCGATGGCGCTGTCCTCAAAGTTCTCGGTCACGAACTCGATCCGGCCACCGTGCTCTTCAACATCCTCAGCGATGATGTAGAGATGGGCCTGGTTGCGGCTGAGGCGATCGATGGCATAGCAGATCACCACGTCTGCGCCCCGTGCCCGCACGAGATCCCGAAGCGCTGATAACCCTGGGCGATCGCGGTACTGAGCGCCCGTGTGAACGTCGGAGAAGACCTCGATGACGCCATAGTCACGCGCAGCGGCAAACGCCCTACAGCGCTCTTCCTGCGTGCTGAGAGAGGTTCCCTCTTCTTCCTGGTTGGTTGTCGAGACGCGAACGTAGATTGCCGCCCGTGTCACTAGCTAAACCCCACCTTGCTCCTCGGGTCGGTCGTGCGCAGAAGTGGCTCAATCGCCTGCATGAGGATCTCGGTTTCGGCCTCATTGAGCTCCACGCCGGCGTCGACGTCCTGGCCGCTTGATGCTGGGTAATAGATGCGGCAGGTGTTTCCCGGCTTCATGCGAACATGCGCAATGCACTCCAGGTTGACGATGTTCTCATCTGAGAGTCTGATCCAGTCAGCCAACACACGCTCCTTGCTACAATGAATACGCCTTAGCTGTTCAATCCAGCTAAGCTATCCGTCGCGGCCTGGACTTCTCAGGCCGCGATTTTTAGTGCTGGTTCCTCAATTATGGGATTGCCGGCGCGATCCACATCGACGCCAACCAGAGCCATATTTTCAATAGCAACGTCGAATGCTTTTGCCAGGAGCCGCAAGCGTCGAATATCGGGGACAACCGTGCCCGATTCCCACTTGTAGACCGTACTCGGCGTGACTCCAACCTCGTTCGCCAGATCAACCTGTGTCCACCCACGCTGGGCTCGCAGATCCTTGATCGTCTCCATGGCCGGGCCTTTCACTATTCCGTATACGAATAGTAACATACGCTTGCAATATTAATGGTAGTAAGTTACTATGAACATACGGATAGATTAGCTCGGTTGAATGGTCAAGGAGGTTGAAACCATGACCAAGATGTTTC
>JACCZH010000075.1 GCA_013696045.1 Chloroflexia bacterium | reverse complement strand
CCTCCTCAAGGCTTACGAAGCCGAATCCAGGAACCGCGCAACCGATCTCCAGCGTATAGACCTCGTCCTTCTCGACCCGGCCAAACGGCCGTTGCCCGTAGCGCTCCCAGCGGGGGCCCAGTACCGTTCCGCCGTCGTGGCAGGCGCGTCCCATCTGGTGTCCGAGCGCGTATTTCCACGGCTCAAGACCCTCGGCTTCAAAGATCTCACGGGCGACATTGTCCACTTCCCAACCCATAACACCGGGTTTGATGAATTCGGCCGCGCTCTGAATACAGCGGTCGATGATCGCGAAGTGGCGATTTACCTCATCGGGGGCGTCACTCTCCCCCGGCTTGAGAACATAGAAGGTGCGCTGCATGTCTGAGGAATACTCCTCCTCGTTCACGCCAAAGTCGATTGAAACGACGTGCCCAGGCTCAATCTTTATCTGCGACGGCGCGACGTGTCCTTTGGGTGAGTCCGGCCCGGCTGTCACCGTGGGACAATAACGCCAGTCCCATGACGACCCCAGCCTGCGTTCCTCAAGCTGCCCGTGCATGAATTCACTGACGTTGTTCTCCGAAATGCCCGCTTTGAGATAGCGCTCGGTCGCCTCCCATATCCTCTCAGTGGTCGCGACCGCCTGGCGAATGCGCTTGAGCTCGGCCGGGGACTTTCTCCCCCGCACCTTGCGAGGAATGTCGCCGGCTGGCTGGAACCGCTCGACGTAACCGGTGTCCTTTAGCTGCTCTTCGAGCAGCAGGTACATTCCATGCGTGAGACCATCCGCCATGCTGTCGTCAGTCGCATAGTTCAGAGCAATACTCTTCGGATTACGTTTCTCGATCTCAGCCTTTAGGTCCCCACTAATGCCTTCGACGTACCCGATAACGTTGTCCCAGGCGCCGGTGGTCTTGATGTTGTCGACGTCGCCAGTTCCGACAATTGCAACGTGGCTGCCGTCGCGTGACACGAGAAAAGCCGATTCCCAGGTAACACTTGTGCCCACCACCAGTGGCATGCTCGGGTCGCCCATGACGTCGCTCTCACGCGCCACCAGCATCCACAGATCGACATCCTCCTCATTCAGGATGTCAACGGCCTGAGCCAGCTTCTCGCGAACAATGTTCTCTTCCATGGTTCTCCCTGTCGTGTAACGGAGCGTCTATCGTCGCATCCGGATGACTTTAAACGCCTCTGCCATCTCCAGCCCGTGTTCCCGGCCGAGCTCGGCGGCGCGCTCGCGCATCCGGTCACCAAGGGTCTCAGCAGTGCCCACCTGGCTCTCGTGAGCTTTGAGGGCGTGGATCTTGCGCTCGATCGTCTTGCTGACGTCGATGAATTTGTCCGGCGACTCCGAGCCATACAACCACAGCTCGGCCACCTTGTGCGGCTCCAGTCCGGACTCAAGATGGTCTGGAAAGTAGAGCGGATCGCGCGCCGTCGGATAGACCGAGTCGACCGTCGCGGTTCCCACTGCCCGATGGTCTGGATGCAGGGAGTACGGCCGGAACGGGTCATGCGAGATCACAATGTCGGGACGATGCTTCCGAATTTGACGCACGATTTTCTCGCGTAGCGCGATGTCCGGCACAAGCTCGCCGTCACCACAGCGCAAAAACTCAACCGTCGTCACGCCCAGCCTGCTGCTCGCTTCACGCTGCTCGCCCTCGCGCAGCTTCGCAAGGTCAGGCGAGCTAATGTCACGTCGTGCGGTGCCCTTGTCTCCTGATGTCACCTGAACCAGAACGACCTCGAATCCGGCCTCGGTAAAGCGGGCAATCGTCCCGGCTGATGAAAACTCGGCGTCGTCGGGGTGGGCAACGACGAGCATCACTTGGGAGAAAGACTCATCGACATCCAATGGCGCTTCTTGGGCCTCAGTTTGAGAGCTCGTAGACATGGAAGGGGATATTCCTTTCGTATCGAACGTTTATGAGAGGAACTGGCACAGCCTGTCCAGCCGGTAACGGACCCTGCGCACTATGGTGCAGGCCTCTATTCTCGTCAAGATAGCACGCCACACGTGTGGATGACTGCCGTCAGCCCGATACAATAGTTCCTTGGTGAACGTGGAAGGGGAACCATCATTAAGAAGTGCCGCATTCTCATGGTCGCGCCAACCTCGTTTTTTGCGGATTATGGATGCCACGTCCGCATCCTGGAAGAGATTCACGCGCTTCAGGCTCGCGGTCACACGGTCAGGGTCGTGACATACCATAACGGCGACAACCTCCCCGGAATCGACATTCGCCGCACCGTGGATCTCCCTTGGCGCACCCGTCTCATGGTGGGCTCGTCGCGTCACAAGATCTACCTCGATGCCGCGCTATTCTTCGAGACCCTGCGCCAGGCACTTTCGTTCCGGCCGGACATCATTCATGCACACCTGCATGAGGGGGCGCTGATCGGCTCCGTAATCGGACGTGTCCTGCGCAAGCCTGTGATTTTCGACTACCAGGGTTCACTGTCTGAAGAGATGCTTGACCACCATTTCATTCGTCCCGGAGGTTTGCGTGAAAAGCTGGTGCGCCGGGTGGAAAGAGTCATCGACCGCATGGCCTCGGTGATCGTCCCAAGTGGCACGGCAGCTGAAGAGTATTTGCTGAAACGTGGTGTTTCACGCAATCGCGTCCGTTTACTGGCCGACGCTGTCGATGTACATCGATTCGATCCGTCAGTCGCCGTCGGCACTCGCGCGGAGTTGCGCATGAGGCTAGGCATTCCCGAGCACGCCTGCGTTGTCATGTATCTGGGCTTACTCGCTGAATACCAGGGCACGTCGCTACTGATTGACGCCGCAAGAGAGCTCCTGCCCAAACGGAACGATATCTATTTCGTTATCGCCGGCTACCCGGGTGTCGATTACTACGCTCAACGGGCCTCCACGCTGCCTGAAGCCGGACGTATCCTTTTTCCCGGGCGCGTCGCCTATCGCGACGCTCCGGCGCTACTTTCCATTGCAGATGTTGCGGTGGCGCCCAAGCTCTCAACGACCGAGGGCAACGGCAAGCTGTTCAACTATATGGCTATGGGTTTGCCGACCGTTGCGATAGACACCGAGCCTAACCGGCGCATCCTCGGCGGACTCGGACATCTGGCACCTCCCAATAATCCTTCCGCCCTCGCCGCCGCAATTGAGACTGCCCTGATCGATCCGCCGCAGCGCCGAAGGGCACTGCGCGACAGAGTTACTCAACACTTCTCCTGGCAAGAACGCGTTGACGTGCTGGAACATATCTATCGCGACCTGCTCGGGCTGGACGATTCGGATCAACCACACACACGAACCGCAGCTGAAGCGTTGACTCTGTCCGTTGTCGACGAGGCAGACCGCATAGCGTCAGTCGGGTCGCGGTCACGACGGAGCTAAACTCTGCCCTTCACGTGTTCCGCAACCTCACCACGAGCCATCTCAATCTGGTCTCCGGTCGTCAGGTTCTTGACGGCCACGACGCCACGCTCGACCTCGTCCGGACCAAGCACAATCGCAAACGGAATCCCGCGCCTGCTGGCGTAACGAAACTGCCGTCCAAGATCCCGGCCCGGTTCAAGAAACGTCTCCGCTTTCAGCCCCGCTTTACGCAGTTCAGCGGTCATTGCCAGCGAGTCGGTTGCGCGCTCCTGGGCGAAGACCGTGACCAGCACGTCACTCACCGCACTCGACACCTGAATGAGCCCGAGCTCCTCGGCAACCACGATGATCCGCTCTAGCCCAAGCGAAATCCCGGTGGCCGGAAGCTGCTCCTTTGAAAATCGTCCGACCAGCCCGTCGTACCGGCCTGCTCCACCCAATGACCCGATATTGGCCTCATACGTCATCGCCTCGAAGACGGGCCCAGTGTAATATCCCAACCCTCGAGCCAAAGAGAGGTCCAGCGTGTAATCCTCCTGAGACAGACCCAGCGCCGCCAGATACGAGAACAAATCCGACAATTCGCGCACAGCGGTGTCCGCCATCTCAATGCCCTGCAGTTGCGTTGATACCGCCGAGAGCACAGCATCGGGCGAACCGGTCGTGGACAAAAGTTGAATAATTCGCCCGGCCACGCCTGCTTCAACGCCCGCCCGGCCGAGCTCCTCGACCACGCCCTCCGGACCGACCTTGTCAAGCTTGTCGATCGCCCGGTACACCGACCCGGCCTGCTGGTCCGCAACCCCTGCGTAGCGAGCAAAGCTCTCCAACAGCTTGCGATGGTTGATACGCACAACTGCGTTCGGAATATTCACCGCGTCCAGTGCCTCAATAAAAATCGAGACAACATCCGCGTCAGCCATCATCGAGGTTGTACCCACGATGTCGGCATCGCACTGCCAGAACTCGCGGAATCTACCCCGCTGCGGCCGGTCCGCCCTCCAAACTGGCGCGATGTGATAACGCTTGAATGGAAACGTCAGCTCGTTGCGATGTAACGCCACAAAGCGCGCCAGCGGCACCGTCAAGTCGAACCGCATGCCCACCTCACGGCCGCCCTGATCTTCAAAGTGGTAGATCAGCTTCTCGTCGTCAATGTTTCCGGTGAGCGTTTCATAGTATTCGAGAACCGGGGTGTCAATTGGCTCGAACCCATGGCGCTCGAACACGGCTTGAAAGCGGCCGATCACTGTTTGCCGGAGCAGCATCCGCTCTGGAAGAAAATCGCGAAACCCGCGGAGGAGCTGGGGATTCTGCACGCTGTCGCCCTTCAGGTCGAGGCCGTCACACTAAACCGCCCGATGATACCAAGGCTGAAGAGTGCGGTTAGCGCACCGGAACAGTGAACGTGAAACGCGCTCCAGCGCCCGTGACGTTCTCCGCCCAAACCGTGCCCCCATGCGCCTCAATGATGCCCCGCGCAATTGCCAGGCCGAGGCCCGCCCCGCCATGCGACCGCGACCGTGATTTCTCACCGCGATAGAAGCGGGTGAAAATCAGCTCCAGACCGTCCGGATCAATACCGGAACCCTCGTCCTGCACCGTCACCGTTCCCCACTTGCCGCGGGCCGCAACACTCACCCGGACAGTCGAGCCATCCGGCGCGTGCCGCAGAGCATTATCGACCAGGTTGGCTACTACTCTCGCGATCCTGGTAGGGTCAATCTTCACAGGAACTGGGCCGTCGCCAATAAAATCAACGCGGATATCGCGTGCAACAGCCGACATTGCGACCCCCTCCAGCGCCGATTCGACCACCGCTGACAGGTCCACCTCGATCATTTCAAATGCGTTCGCGTGCGCTTCGAGCTGACTGAGCTCAAACAGATCATCGATGAGC
>JACCZH010000073.1 GCA_013696045.1 Chloroflexia bacterium | reverse complement strand
CCAGGCGCATGCCGGCCTGCTCCGCCAGATCGGGCAACATGCTGCGTCTGGCCGTCACACCGGGCGTGTCCAGCAACGCGCCGAGAAACACCAGCGCCAGCAGCTGCCAGAACTGGATGCCGACCGTCAGGTGCAGCAGAGGGATACAGGCGACCGTCGCGCCGCTGGCAATGTCCGAAACCACGCTCATGCGCTTAAACCCGAGGCGGTCAACAACGGCCCCGCCGAAGATGCCGGCAATGACGAGCGGCAGCGCGGTGAAGAAGGCCGCCACGCCGGTCTGCGACGCGCTGCCGGTAGTTTGCAGAACGAACCACGGCACCGCCAGCATCGTCATGACATTGCCGACCATCGACACGGCATTGGCGGAGAAGAGGGCATAGAGTGGCAGACGCTGACCGGCCACTATTTGGTCATCCATCAGGGCACTCTCGCAGCTCGTTCAGTTTCGGGGCGTCTCAATGGCTTCTCCATTGCGTGAAAGGCTGGGACCAGTAGCATGCCGAGTGGCAGCAACAAATTCACGGACGCCAGAAAAATCAGGGTTGTCTGCAGGCTCGTCGCTTCAAGCAGATATCCGTATCCAATCATGCCCAGAGGCCGTGTTGACATGGCGATGGCCATGGACGCCCCGAAAACCCGGCCGCGCATTCTGGCCGGAACACGTTCCTGCATGATCGTCATATAGAGCGGATTGACCGGCTCCAGGAACAGGGCGTTAATGAAAATCGCGGCGGCGATTACCTCTAGCGAAGGCATTGTCACCAACACCCAGAACGACAACGCGCGTATCGCGAACCCGCCGATCATCATCGGCCTGCGAGGAATCCGCGTGCCAAAAGCAATGTACAGTCCGTTTCCGGCAAGCGATCCCGCGGCGAGAGCCGCGAACATCAGGCCCAGATCGACGGCGCTGCCAAAGACCTGATTGGCATATACCGGTAAAATCACCGCGTACAGCGGCTCGGCGATCAGACTGCCCACCGACATCGTGATCACCATCCAGGAGACGAGACGCTCGCGCCGGATAAACCTGAACCCCTCGGCAACCTCCTGAAGATAGCGCGATGGCGGAGCTTCCTCTTCCTCCACAACCTTTGCCGGCGCCAGCCTTGGAACGCCTGCCGCGACGATGAGCGCCGATGCGCCGAAGGTCACAGCGTCGATCCAGAGTACGTTGCTCGCGCCGAGGATGGCGATCAAGAGGCCGGCGAGTGGCGGACCAAGCAACCCGGCAAAACGCGACATGATCTGGTAGATAGCGTTTGCGCGCTCCAGCGGCATCCCGGCGCGCTCGGCCAGATCGGGAAATATGCTTCGACGGGCAGTTTCTCCTGGGGCGTCGAGGATCGCTCCCAGAAAGACCAGCACCAGGAGCTGCCAGTATTGGAGACCAATGGTGTGATGCAGAAGCGGTATCAGCATCACCGTCACACCGCTGGCAAGATCGGAGACGACGCTGGCGCGCTTGTGGCCCATGCGGTCGATAATCGCGCCGCCGAAGATCCCGGCAATAATGATCGGCACGCTCCCCACCGCCACTGTGATGCCGGTCTTGGTCGCGCTGCCGGTGCTCTGCAGCACGAACCAGGGCACCGCGACAAACGTCAGCATGTTCCCGATCATCGAAATGGCGTTCGCCGCGAGAAGCGCGTAGAGCGGTAGCCGCTGTCGGGTTACAGCCATATCTAGTACAAATCAATCTCGCCGCGCCGGCGGACCAGGTGCTCCAGCGCGTTGAAGGCCAGGATGCCGATTATCGGCGACACCACGGCGAAGCCGAGCAGTGGCAGCAGCGAGCCCTGAATCTGGCCCAGAGTCGCCTGCTCAAGCGATGCTGCGGTGATCGACTCCATGCCGTAGCCAAGCGGCAACATTCTGGCTGGGATGCGCAGCCATTCGGGCAGCTCGGCAACCGGGTAATAGACACCACCAAGCAAAATGAAGAACGGGCTCACCAGGTTCGAGAGCGCGTTCGATTTCTTGAGCACCAGACCGACGCCACTCAACGTCAGCGCAATACCGGTCAGGGAGAGCAGGAAGAGCGGAAAGACAACGGCCAGAGTCGCCACATTAGGATCCAGCGTCACGCCAAAGAGAATGTACCCGGCCAGCAGCATGACCGCCGTGCGGATGACCGTCTCACCAACGGCCGCGCCCGCATAGCCCACCATCCAGCTTGCCCTCGAGCAGGGCGCGAGGAACAGCGACACTAGCGTGCCACGCATCCGCTCGCGGTCCAGAATCTCGCCTACCCAGTAGATCGCGCTGAAGAGGAAGGAATTGGCCGCCATAGCGACAATCACATATGGCACCAGGTCCTCGCGTCCGCCGGCGTAGATCAGGGCCGCAATCGAGATGTCAAAGACGGGCCGGAAGATCCAGTCTATAGCGTAGCTGCGCCCGTAGAGGTAGAACCGCTCCTTGAACATCATGATCCAGGCCGCCCAGGCGGCTTGCACTTCAGTCGAGATCGAACTGGCCACCGCGCTTCGCGACATTCTCAACCCTCCGCAACAATAAGGTTCCAATAAGGAGCAGCGCCAACGACGAGAGCGAGAAACGCAGCAGCGGCTCCGTAATCTCACCCAGCGTCGCGCCGGACAGCAAAGAGTCGCGCAGCGCATTCATCCCGGCGCTCATGGGAAAGACGGCCGCAAACCAGCTCAGCGAGCCCGGCAGGTCTGACACCGGCACAACCATGCCGCTGAGCAAATGGATCGGACTCTGCAGAAAATTCGCCCACATGTTGGCGCGCCGGGTCAGCACGAATCCGCCTGCCAGGACGTAGCCAAGCGCGAGCGCTCCGAGGACGAGTGCCAAAAATGACAGGACGACAGCCACCGGGCTTTGAATGTCAAACGTCGCGCCCGCGCCAATAGCCAACGCCGTGAGCAGCACGAGCGTCG
>JACCZH010000003.1 GCA_013696045.1 Chloroflexia bacterium | reverse complement strand
GTTCATCGGGCTGCATCATCGGTGTTTCCCCATTCCTGCACCTGGCTTGGACGCACGAAGCGCACTACAGAAGTACGGTTAGGGTATACAGAACGGATGAGTGACACTCAAATCTCCCAAACCGCAGATTCAGTCTAAACGAAAAAGAAACGAACGCACAAAAAACCGGCTCGACAAATGTGGGCCGGTTGCACCACTGGCTCCGCACGGGTCAGGTGCCCAATTTACAACCCGTGCTTCGTCGCCGCCTCGTTGTGTTGTGTTGCAGATTCCGGTAAGCTAAGGCCCAGACCGGGTGCTTACGTTCCCCTACCCCAGAAGAATTGCAAACGCCGTCTCTCTCAGCACTCCCAGTACAAACTTCCTACCTGCCTCATGGTACGATGCCTGATTCCGCGCGTAAAGGTACCTTAGTCATTATCGCAGAACATAACAATGGTACCTCTGTACCTTTCCAGCTTCAGTAATTAGTGATGTGCTAATAACATGGATAGCGCAAGTTCTCAACGACACGCTCGATAGCATGCACAACTGCATATCTTTGCACACCAGACGTAACGATTCCAACTATCGTACTGTTATCCATGCGAACGGCGTTATCCGAAGGCTGGTAGACTGTCGCCGGTCGGGATTTGATGTTTATGTCAGAAAAGAGCGCATGCGGTGGAATACCTTCAGCGAGCAAACCTGCGGTGGTTGCTGATAGCGTGTACTGCCGTCTTGCTGGCAGGTATTTTTGGCGCGGCATTGTACGCTTGGTCACTCAACCGGCAATACGACAAAGCGCGTACGCAGGCTGATGTCGTGCGCACCCGGATTTCCGCGGACGATGGTCCGGCCGCATTCGGGGAGCTACCAGCGCTCACTGAAGATCTCACGCAGCTTGAGGCCGATCTGCGTGAGCTTGACGACCGGGTGGACCTGCCGGTGATCGGCGACATTGCCCGTCGCGCTCCGTATGTAGGCGAGCGGCTGGCAGCGTCCCAGCAACTTCTTGACCTTGGCATTGAGCTCACGGCGATCTCGCGCGAGGCTTCGGAGATTGCCAACGCGGTGCGCGACGCCTTTGAGGCCAACGGCTTCATGGCGTCTGATCCCGCCATTGGCCCAACCTGGCTGGAAGTGGTGCAAACCCACCAGCAGGACATCTACGATCTGGAGCGGCGCTACAGCGAAGCCGCGCAGTCGCGCGAGACTCTCGATGTCGAGCGCCTTCCAGGGCGTACCCTCAACACGCTGGCGAGTCTGGACGAGCTGCTTGTGCGGGCTAGCGATCTCAGCGACGAGTATTTTCATCTCTTCCCGTTGCTCGATACGGCCTTTGGCGCTGAAGAGGAGGCGCGCTACCTGGTGCTCTTGCAAAATGGTCAGGAGTTGCGGCAGTCGGGCGGCTTTGTTGGCACCTACGCCATGATCAGGGTGTCAAACGGCAGGATCACCGAACTGGATATCAACCCGATTAGCGAGCTCAACTCCGCGTATGCGGACGCTCGTGACATCGTGTTACCGGCGCCCGGGCCGATCCGCGAGTATCTCAAACAAGAAGAGTGGTTGCCCCACGACGCCAACTGGTCGGCTGATTTCCCCGCCGTTGCGGCTGAGCTGAGCGAGATGTATGCAGACACCGGTTGGCCGCATCTCCAGGGCATAGTCGCAGTAAACGACAGCGTGGTTCAGTCGGTGCTGGGCATTATTGGACCATATGAGCTCCAGATAGAGGGCGCGGACCAGGCGATCAACGCGGATAATTTCGTCGATCTGATCCAGTCCTATCGTGGTCAGGAAGAGCTCCATAAAGCGGTCGTGGGCGTGCTCGGCGACTCGCTCATCAGCAGGGTCCGCGAGGCGGATTTCGAAACGAAGAAGACCATCTTCTTCACCCTGCGTGACATGGCCGACGAGCGCGAGATCCAGGTGGCCATGCTCGACCAAGACATGCAGGCTGAAGTAACCGGCCGTGGTTGGGATGGCGCGCTTTACCCGGAGCCTGAGCTGCCGACACTGATCGCGACGGTGTCGAACGTGACCGGCAACAAGTCCAGCACTCATGTCTGGGTGAATGCCGATCTCGAGCTCGCGCCGGCTGAGCCAGGACGTGGAGAGCGCGCGCACTGGTCGATCACGCTCACCCATCTGGGCGATCCATCCGGTGATCTGGACTTCAACGGCTTCCACCGCACCTGGTTGCAGCTCTATCTTCCGCAGGGCGCCACACTGGTCAGCTCGTCACGCGAGCCTGCCCCGGCCGAGATGACCGGTGATGAGAGGGCTATCGGCTACCACATCCCGGTAATGACTGGTGAGCAAGAGACCCTGATCGTCGAGTTCGAACTGGATGAGGCCGCCGAAGCGCTACTGCTGCGGCGTCAATCCGGCCTGCACAACATCGAGTACACGGTGACCGGCGAGGCCGTGGCCGGATGCGCGATGGTGGAGCCTTTCAGGCTGGATCACGATTACCGCATCGATCTTGATGCCTGCGAGATTGCTGTCAATGACCGCGACGAGCTGGCGAACCGCTAAGCGACACGCCGCGCCGGGGAGCCGGCATGGCGTCGTTGCCAGTGTTGGCAAGATCTTAGCGTGTCACCGGGACGCCTGCGGCCGAGAGAAGCGCGTCCTTCTGTTCTGAGTCCAGGTAGTGGGCATTCTCTTCACCAGGCGTGGTCATGAAGTCTCCCAGCGTGAAGTAGTAGCTGTCGCCCCAACGGAAGCGCAGATCCGCGCCGTCAGCGGTCGTCAGCCAGTAGTGATTCCCCCAGGCCCCGTTGGCGGCCGGCTCGCTCGTCAACGGTCCAGCCCAATCCTCCAGCCAGCCCAGTGCATACGTGTTGTACCCGCCGTCGTGAACCATGGCGATGGTATTACCGTGGACATGGATGTTGTTGACGGTGTTCCAACGCTCTACACCCCGGTCCTGAGAGATGACACTGATGCCGTCTGCATTCCAGGCAACGATATTATCGAAAACCTCGACATTGCTTGAGTTCTGGACGACAATCCCCGCGCCCCAGCCCCATTCATGATAGGCGTAACCGTTCTCCCAGACGACATTGTTATGGATCCGGGCGTCGAATGAGAGCTCAACGGTAATGCCGGCGCGGCTGTTGTGGTGCATCTGGTTTGCCCGAATTGTAACGTTGTTGGAGTCGACATCGGTCCAGACCCCAGCGCCGTGATTGGAGAAGATGTCGTTGCGCTCGATCAGGATGTCGTGCGCGCCGCCATCATTGCCACTGACCTTGATACCGCCGGCTTCCCAGCCAGCATCCCAGAGCTCGGCCTGGTTCGTATTGAAGATCGTATTGCCGGCGATATAGTGGCCGCTCCCGCTGTCGATGCGGATACCGAGCGCGCCGTTGTCGCGAATGACGTTGTCCACAATCTGGTGGCCGCTGCCGAGCCAGGTGGCAATCGCCGCATAGGAGGCGCCGGCCAACGTGTTGTTCCGCACGGTTAGCCGGTTATAGGAGACTCCGCCGACGTTCTGAGTGATCCCGCCCCGATAGCGCTCATTGACCGAGCCGCGCATTTCGAATCCCTCGATGGTGACATCGTGGGCAGCGACGATGATCCAGCGGTACCGATCTTCGCCCTCAATGATCGCCCCGGGCTCACCGGAAAGCGTGAGTGATTTGGGAATCCACACGGTTTCCCGGTAGACACCGGCCGGCACACGCACGACCGAACCGGGCTCCGCGGCGTCGACCATCTGCTGGATGGTTACTTCTTGACCGGCCGCATCGCGCCAATCGAGCTGGGAGCCACCCACGATCAGGCACACCCCAAGTGTGTACGCGCTCGCCGCGCGCAAAAAGCGGATCCACATAACTGGCAAGCCCCTTACTTTTCCGGTTTTCTGCCGATTGTCTGCGCAACACGATGCGCGTTATCATCGACAGCTCCGTTGCTGCCAGTGCATGAGATCCTGTGTCGAATTCCCCACCGCCCGACGCCGAATCGTTAAATGCAGCTGGATGATAGCAGACGGCGGTGCGCGATGTGCCAGAAAGACACTAGTAATTGGGCCTGACGCAGCACAAGACGGCCGCTCCGGAGCCGCAAAGAGAAAGACGAGCGCCGCCCATC
>JACCZH010000566.1 GCA_013696045.1 Chloroflexia bacterium | reverse complement strand
GTCTCAGGGGTCGCTACATCGTCCGCAACTTCCTCGGTTGTTGCAGTCTCTGCCTCGAGACGGGTTTCTGCCTCTTGAACTGCGGCGTCGATGGTCGGCTCAGCCTCAACGACGGTCTCCTCGACTTCAGCCACAGGTGCTTCTGTTTCGGGCTCGTCAGCTGGGGCGTCGTCCACCTCTTGCTCTTCGGCGGCCCCAAGCTCTTCGCTAAGAGATGCCAGCTGGTCGGCCATCGTGCCCGACAACTGCTCCTCTGGAGCTTCGGTGGCCTCTGGCAGTTCAGCAACAACCTCGTCGGTCGTGTCAGCCTCAGGAGCCGCTTCGGAAGCAGCAGCCGAGTAGCTATCCTGGGCTGGGGCGTCTGGATCTGGCTCGATTTCCATTTCCAGCAGCCGATTCTTGAGTTCAACCGCCTCAGCGCCGAGCGCTTCCAGCACCTCTTCGTCAGTGGCGTCGATACCACGCCTCAGGCTCAGGCCCATACGTCGTCGTTGTGGGTCGATTCGAATAATTCGAAGCAACAGGTCCTGGCCTTCGGACACGTACTGTCGAGGGTGAGAGATCCTCGCCTCGGAAAGTTCAGAGACATGAACCAGGCCCTCGATGCCGTCTTCGATACGGGCGAAGGCGCCGAAGTTGGCCAGCTGCGTAACGCGTCCAACCACAAGCTGGTTAACATCGTACTTGGTGGCAACCCAGCTCCATGGCTCTGGCTGTGTGCGCTTAATGGAGAGCGCGATCTTGCGCTCTTCTGCGTTGATGCCCAGAACATAGACATCGACTTCCTGGCCAATCTGGAGCATTTCGCTCGGGTGGCGCACCCGGCTCCAGGATAGCTCGGAAAGATGGACGAGTCCGTCGGCGCCGCCGACATCGACAAATGCGCCGAAGTCGCAGATGCTGGAGACACGCCCACGTCGAACTTCACCCTCGGTGAGCTCTTCGATGAGCTTCTCTTTCATCTCGTCGCGGCGCTCCTGCAGAGCCTGCCGCTCAGAGAGAATGAGCCGGTTGCGGTGCCGGTTAATTTCGATGATCTTAAGGTTGAGCTTGCGGCCGATCAGGCGGGCCATGTCGGCCTGCTTCTGAGCGTCGTCGCCGCCACTGATCTCTGTTACCTGCGACGCTGGCACGAAGCCACGCACGCCGTCCAGGTTCACCAGCAGACCACCCTTGTTGTAGTTGACGACTTCTGCCTCGATGACTTCATTGTCGTCAGCTGTTTGCTGGAGTACTCTCCAGCTCTTCTCCTGGCGCGCGCGGTCAATCGAAACGATGGCAACGCCATCCTGATTTTCCGGTTGCGTCACGAACACGAGAACGGTATTGCCGACCTGGAGATCCTGTCGCTCTGATTCAGAGAGCGACGAAAACTCGCGTGCCGGAATAACTCCCTCGGATTTCGAGCCGATGTCGACGAGCAGCTCATCACGGTCAACCCGCATAAGCGTGCCGTCAATAACATCTCCAAATTGCGGAGAACGATACTCGTGGCTCGGGTCCGCGAGAAGTTGTTCCATCATCGCGCGCCCAGCGTCTTCAGCGCTGGAATCGTCCGCTACGTCGACGTTGCCTCCGGACTGAGATCCGGAACTACCAATACTAAAGTCCATATACCACCCTCGTGCGTGAGATTTGCCAACATGGAAAGCCGATCAAACGGGCGTCGGCAGCCCATCCGGAGAAGTATAGTACGGAACCCCACTTAGACGCAACAGGAATCGCCGCGGCACGATATGGCCATGCGCGGAATCATCCCGGGTTCGGTTGTCTAGACGCTGCGGCCACGAGTGTGCGCTCGCAGCCAATCCTATACTGCGGCTACTCTGGCAGCCGGTATGTGCTCCAACACGTCGTCTATCGCTTTGAGCGTGCGCTCAAGCTCTGGGTAGTCGGTCCAGCCCATGTGGCCGATGCGAACCACGGAATCCTTCATGTGGCCTTGGCCGGACGCGATGTGAATGCCATGCCTGTCGCGCAGCTCGGCTATCAACTGACCCGACGTTACGCCCTCCGGCGTCTGGGCAACCGTCACCGTTGGAGACTCGAAACCCTGCTCGGCAATCGGCTTCATTCCAAGTTTATCGAGTTCGCCGCGCATGTAAACGCCCTGGTCTACATGCCGCTGGAATACCTTGTCCAGACCTTCGCTCTCAAGCATGTCACATGCCGCTTTCAGGCCGAAGATCAGACTCAGCGGCGCTGTGCTCGGAGTCGACCCCTGCGCAAGCGATTCTCGAAAACGCTTGAAATCCATCACGAAGCGTGGGATCGACGCGCGCTCAGTGTGTTCCCAAACACGCTCGCCTACCGCGATAATCGACAAGCCCGGAGGGCACATGAACGCCTTCTGGGAGCCAGAGAAAACGATGTCACAGTTCCAGGCATCCATCTCAAGTGGCGCGCCGGCCAACCCGGAAACAGCGTCTACGAACAACAGCGAACCATGCTCGCGCACTACGGCGCCAATCTCCTGGACCGGGTTCAGCACGCCCGTCGAGGTCTCGTTGTGTGTCAGCAACACGCCTCGCACATCCGGGTGCTCGTCGAGTGCCTTGCGAACGTCGTCGGCATGTATGGCGTTGCCCCACTCGGCGTCGACCCGCACCACATTCATGCCAAAGTGCTCGGCCACAGTGACGTATCGCTCGCCAAAATTACCGTTAACCAGCGCCAGCACCTTGTCACCGGGAGAGAGCGTATTGACGATCGACGCTTCCCAACCAGCCGAACCGGTGCCCGCAATCACATACACGTCGTGCTGTGTACCATGGATGCGTTTGAGCTGCTCCTGGAGCTCGGTAAACATATTAGCGAACATCTCACCGCGATGTGGGACAGCCGGTTGCTGCATAGCCTCCATCACCTGGGGTGGAATGGGTGTTGGTCCTGGAATACGCAGATTGGTTGGGTCAGTCAGCATCGTTTCTCCTCTTTCCATGTAATTGCCAATACACGCCAGTTAGTCAAGGTTAATGAGTTGAGCCCGTAGCGTTTCGTCCACTGTCAAGATAGCAAACGTGGCGTGCGCTGCGTAGCGCTTCTGGGTCGGAGAGCCGGGATTTATCATGAGCAATCCGTCGCGCTCCTCAATCTCTGGCCGGTGGCTGTGACCGTAGATCGCACAATCAACAACACCGCGCATGCGGTCCAGGGTATGTTGCCGGGCAGTGAGCTTTGTATGATGCCCGTGCATCAACCCTATTTTGAAACTCCCAATCTCGAAGAAGTGCTCCAGGCCAAGCTCCTGACCGAGGACGTCCTCTTCGTTGTTCCCGCCCACCGCCCGCAATGGCGCGATCGTCGCCAGCAGGTCCAGCACCCAGCGCGCATTGACGTCACCGGTGTGACAGATAAGATCGCAATCCTCAAGTCCCAGCAGCAGATCCACTGGCAATGGGCGTTTCGTGCGGCTGGTCCGGTGGGTGTCACCGATCAGCCCGAGTCTCATCGGCGGCTCAAAACGCTCAAACTCGGGCAAGCAAGCCGGCCTTGTCCAGAATCGCCTGGATCGCAGTCCGCTCATCAACCGTCGCCGGCAGCATTGGTGGACGCGGGACGCTGGTCTGTAAGCCCACCATCTCCATGGCGGCCTTCAGGCCGGCGATGCCGAACTGAGTTGTCACAGCAGCGTTGGGCGCGAGCAGATTGAATTGCGCGCTGCGCGCCTCGTCATGTTTTCCTTCCTGGAAAAGATCGCGAATCTCCACGCACTCGCGTGGAGCGATATTCGCAAGCGCCAGAATGCCGCCTTTCGCGCCCAGGCAATAAGCCGGGTACAGGAAATTGGCCGATCCTGCCAGCACCGAAAAGTCGTCTGACGAGTTGGCGACCATCTCGGCCACCTTGGGCGCATTGCCGGCGCTGTCCTTCACGCCGACAATATTTGGATGCTGAGAAAGCTCGGCAACCACGCTCGATGGTAGATCGACTCCGGTGTAGGCGGTCATGATGTAGATAACGACCGGGATCGGCGACGCCTCGGCGACGGACAGGTAGTGGTTCACAAAGGCCGCGCGATCGTAGCGCGGGCGATAGTAGTATGGCGTCACCACGAGCGCAAAATCGGCGCCAAACTCCGCCGCCGCCTTCGTGAGCTTGATCGTGTTGCGAGTTGATTCCACGCCAGTGCCGGCCAGAACCGTCTTACGTCCATTCACGGCCGCAACGCCGGCTTCAATCAATTTCAGTTTCTCGTCGGTATCCAGCGAGGCGTACTCGCCGTTGGATCCCATAATGACCACGCCGTCCAGCGGCGAGTTGCAGTACCATTCGATGTTCTTCTGATAGCCGGCCAGATCGAGATCGTCGTCCTTCGTAAATAGTGTCGCAATCGGCGCAAAAACGCCCTCAAGAGCCTTCGCCAACAGTCCGTCCCTTCATCTCTCCGTACCCATCCGAGTCATTGTGCCGCGATAGTCGTGTCAGAGCCACAATAAGCCCTCCCACGATCCAAAACAAGGCCGCCATATGTGGAAAGCGGATGTTGAAGAAATAATGATCCACCACCCCAACCGTCAGCATCGCCACGAGCGCCGCCACCGCCGTGAGCAAGAGATCTGAATGCTGGCCGCTTTTTGTCGCGAAAACACCTCGTATTCCTATCCAGCCGATTGTGCCAACGGTCACCAGGAACACTGCCAGCCCGACCAAACCCGCCTGTTCAGCGATCGTCAGATAGATGCTGGAAACGCCTTCCTGAAGATCTATCGAACCAGCATCACCAAAGCCAACACCAAACCAGGGATGCCTCCGGATAATCTCCAGCGCATTCAGATATTACTGCAGCCGCAACAGGGTCGCCGGGTCCTGGAGCGTAAACCCCTGCCACAGGCGGTCCACGAAACCCGCTCCCGCGCCGAGGACAACCGCCGCAACCCCGAGCGCACCGAGGGCTGGCAGCCAGGCACGCCGTCGCACGATCAGAATAACGCCCAATCCAGCAGCGGCGCCAACCCAAGCCCCACGCGAATAGGTCAGCAGCATCGCCATGCCACACAAGGCCACCGCTGGACCCGACAACCAACGGCTTACAACAGGGCTGCGGCCGAACAGTTGTCCCGCACCCAGCACAAACCCCACCATTAACAGGCCGCCAAACGAATTAGGATCAACGCTGGTGCCAACCGCTCGCATTGGCCGGCCCGGATCGTCCTCAATGTAACGCACGATTCGTGACCCGGGATATCCATACGGCACTAGCCGAACCAGAGCCCGCTCGGTGATCCCCGGACCACCGGCGTACAATACCAGCGACAACCCAGCGGCAGATACCGTCCCCGCCAGTAGAAACCACACCACCAGTGCCGCGTCACGAAAGTGCCGCACGAGAACGATCACCAGCGCGAAACATCCCAGGGCGAGCAAAAACTTCCCAAAATCATGCAGTGTTTGCGGTGTATATCCACGGCCAATGCCGAGCAGGAATGCAAAACCAACCACTCCGATCAGACCCAGCCACAGCGATTGAGCCATGCCCACGGGAACTCCGAGCCGCCGGTCACACAGGACAACCGCCGCCACGATCGCCAGGCTCGCGAAGATGGCGAGCTCGATAAAGGTTGGCGTTCCAGCCGGGGTTGACACCGGCACAACGGCATATGGCAACAAACAGACAACCGCAATCAGAGCCACAAACGATACCCAGACCGAGCGCAGGAATGCGATTCCTGCTCCCAGTGCCCCAAGCAGGGCGAGGGTCTTGATAGGGCCGATCTCCAGCAATCCGATTCCAGCCAGGGTTCCCAGCAGCAACGCAGCCAGACCCGCGAGCACGTATTGAGTGCGATCCCGGTTATCTTTGAGCGCCGGAGTTAAATCCATCGGCGTAACCGGAAGACAACGATCATGAGTAGTCCTAGTAATCCGATTGATGCACTAATAATCAGCAGCGCCCACGGTGAGCCTTCAAGCGGCAAGGGCACATTCATCCCGAAAATGCTGGTTATCAGTGTCATTGGCAACACGATTACCGAAATCATGGTCAACGCCTTGATAACGTCGTTCAAGCGATGCGACGTCAGGGTATTGTAGGTGTCGCTCAGTCCTTCAAGAACATCCTTGAAATCCTCGATTGAGTCCCACGTCCGGCCAAGGTGATCGGAGATGTCCCCCCAGTACGCGTCAATATCCCGGCTCACGAAAGACAGTTCGCGGTGCTCGAGCTGCGATACCACCGCCATTTGTGGCTTGATGATGCGACGCAAGGTGATAATGTCACGCCGCACAAGCGAGATCTCCTGGACGGTCTTCAGCGACGGACGCTCAAAGATCATCTCCTCAAGCCGGTCGATCCGTTCCGATACCTTGGGAACAATTGGAATACAGTAATCCACCAACCGGTCAACAACCTCGTACAGCAGATGTCCAGGCGTGCGTTCCATAAGCCGCTTGGCTGTATCCGGGTTGGCGAAGATCGCATCAACCATGTTCACCAGAGGCTTGAGTCGACCATCATGCAGCGTAATGAAGAAGTCGGGGCCAACCACCATATCAAGTTCGCTGGCGATGTTCACCCGGGTCTGCTTGTTGTGAATTGGAAATTGCATGACGATAAAGAGGTAATCGTCGTAAATATCGATCTTGGGGCGTTGAATGCGGCTCATAATGTCTTCAAGCAGCAGCGGGTGCAGTTCAAACTCATCTCGCAGTTGATCGATATTTGCGGAGTTGGGGTCCCGAATATCGATCCAGCGTTTACCGTCTAGCTCAATCGTGCGGACGTTCGTTAAGAGGTCCCCCGAGCCGGGCGAGTCACCGCCAGAGGAGTCCACCCCACGTCGCCTGACCAGCGAAAGCGGTCTTCGTTGTCGCATTGATGAGGACATCTAGCCGCGTCCAACCCGCTGGGCGATCGCCGGTCTGCGCGTGACCGCTCGGAAGTATAACGTCTTGGAGGGCTAGACTCCCCTGTCAACAGTTCGGTCTGCTGCGGATCGGTCCACTACCAGTGCATCACGAATTTCGCGCAACAGCAGGATGTCCTCCAGAGGCTCAACAGTTGTCTCCTCCTCGTCCTGTTTCCGCAATCTCTCGATGGCCCTCAGGAGAAAGAACAGGGCAATCGCGACCTGCGCCACAACCAGAAGCGCTGTCAGGAACGACCCGTAACGGATCTCACTGTCGTTCAGTGTAAACGACAGTGCCGAAAAATCCGGACTGCCAAACACTGCCGCCACCAGCTGCATCAGGATGTCGTTGACGAAGGACGTCACGACCGCAGTGAATGCCACACCCATCACGAACGCGACCGCCAGCTCAATCAAGTTTCCGCGGATCGCGAAGGCCTTGAACTCAGCCCACATGCTTCCACCTCCCGTGCTCTCGCCGTTTGGCCCCCTCGCTGCAACTCATTTTGAGCGTGTTGGCGCGTTCGCAATGAGGCCGGCGACCAGCGTCATCCTGTCCGCTAATGAGGCAAGATCTATCCACTCATCCACCGAATGCGCATCGCGCCCAACCGGGCCGAGCCCGTCGAGTGTCGGCACGCCTAGCGCGGCAGTGAAGTTACCGTCTGATCCTCCGCCGGAG
The DNA here is from genome assembly GCA_013696045.1 of Chloroflexia bacterium. Taxonomy (GTDB): domain Bacteria; phylum Chloroflexota; class Chloroflexia; order Thermomicrobiales; family CFX8; genus JACCZH01. The sequence goes on along the minus strand of JACCZH010000566.1, from coordinate 1,060 downwards.
CTGATCTCCTGTGGGTCCAAGCCGAGCTCCCGCACGATGCCCCAACCAACTTCAAGCGCCGCCTCGGTTCCAGCGTTCTTCTCCATCGCCGGCCGGTTTAGCCCGCCTAACAGGATCGAGGTGGTGCCTTCGACATACGTCCTTTCAGCAACCTCTTCGATAGCGATCACCGCGTCGTTGCTCTGCTCAAACGACGCCACCCGCAGGTCGATTAATGCCCGGGCAGCGTCAGGCACAACGTTCCGGCGGGTGCCTCCTTCGACGACGCCGACATTCACGGTGAGGCCCGTATCGAAGTTCGTCAGCTCGCTTAGCGCGATCGTCTTGTGCGCAAGCTCGACAACCGCGCTGCGGCCGGCTTCGGGCTGAGAGCCCGCGTGCGACGCGCGTCCAGTGACCACCAGCTCAAACATCCCGACGCCCTTGCGGGTCGTTTGAATAGCGCCAGGCGCTCGCCCAGGTTCCAGCACCAGCACCAGATCGGCCTTTTCGGCCTCGCGCTCGATAAGCCCCCGCGAGGTCGGAGAGCCAATCTCCTCGTCCGGATTGCCAACGAACGTAATTTTGGCAAAATCGTCGAAGCTAGCGTCCATAAGCAACCTGATCGCATACGCTCCGAGCACAACACCGCTCTTCATATCTGAGACGCCGGGCCCATAAGCTCGCTTACCATCAGTGCGGTAGGGTCGTTCGGCCGCAGTGCCGGCCCCAAACACTGTGTCGTGGTGACCGAGCATCAGAATCCGCCTCTGCCCTGACCCTTGTACCGTCGCGACATAGCTATCCGCGATGTCCGGATCCTCGCTGTGGACCCACTCAACCTGGCATCCAGCCAATTGAAAGAGTGACTCAGCATATCCGCCAGCCGTTTCAACCAGCACCCGGTCATGTGTGCCGCTATCCTGGTTGACGAAGAATTCAAGATCCGAGAGATATTCCTCGATCAAAGCACTGGCTGCTGTCTTTATGGCCTGTGTGTTCATGCCCCGACCACAATCACCTCGCGCTGAGGCGCTGCCAGAAACTCACAACCGTCCTCTGTCACGACGATGTCCTCCTC
>JACCZH010000555.1 GCA_013696045.1 Chloroflexia bacterium | reverse complement strand
CCGCGGCCGACGTGAAATACACCTTCGACTTCCGGCGCGACCCGGCGAACGCCGCGGTTATCGCCAATAACTTCGCGGCGATCGCTACGACCGAGACACCCGACGACTACACACTGGTCGTTACTTTGACACAGACGAACGCCGCGTTCCTCACACAAGCTGGCCAGGCGGGCATCGTATCCGAAAGCCATCACAGTGCTATCGGCGAAGATGATTACAAAGCCTCACCAAACGGACTCGGACCATTTAAGCTCGTCGAATGGCGCGCGGCTGAGTTCACCGAGTGTGAGGCTTTCGAAGACTACTGGGCCGGCCGGCCACACCTCGACGGCATCCGCGAAAACATCGTTCCTGAGGCATCGGTCCGGGCCATTGCCCTGGAGACCGGCGAGGCCGACACCTCGGTTTGGGCGCTGGTTACTGAGGACAATGTCGCGTTCCGTGACAATCCAGACTTCACCACCTTCATCACCTCTAGTGTGTCGCTGAATCACTTTCCGATGAACAACAATCACCCGGTTTTGAGCGACAAGGCCGTGCGTCAGGCGATGATGTACGCCATCGACCGCGACGACATCGTTGACAACCTCTGGCAGGGGTTGGCCGTCAAGGCGACCGCCAACCTGTCGCCCGCCATCACCGCCTACTATAACCCGGACGTGAAGCTGTACGACTACAATCCGGAGACGGCGGAGCAACTGCTCGACGAGGCAGGCTGGGTTATGGGCGACGACGGCGTGCGAGAAAAGGATGGCGAGCGCTGCGCGTTCACCTGTGTGGTCATAGCCGGCGACCAGGCGCGTGGTCCGGAGGCAGTACTGGTGCAGGAATACCTCGCGCCGGTTGGCATCGAGATGTCGATTGAGGAAGCGCCATTGGCCTCTATCCAGGAAGGGCAGCGCAATGGCACCATCGACATGTCACTCTATAACTGGACGTACGGTGGCAGCAGCGGTGAGCCGGACGCCAGCACCACGTTGAAATCTGGCACGCGCAATAACTGGAGTCTGTGGGAGAACGCACGCGTCGACGAGCTGCTTGATCTGGGCCTGGCCGAGATCGATCCCGAAGGGCGCAAGGAGATCTACGGTGAGATCCAGCAGATCGTCGCAGAAGAAGTGCCTTTCCTGTTCATCAAATACTGGGACTGGTTCACCATCTTTAACCCACGAGTGAAGGGCTTGCCCGAGGAGCCACTAAGCGCTGACCCGATTTACCAGTTGGCGTCTGGCTTCTGGATCGAAGAATAACAGGGTAATCGTCCGCCACACTGTCAAACGAGGGAATGATGCATTATCATTCCCTCGTCTGTTCGCGATGGCAGGATTGAATTCGAGGGTGTTGCATGTTTGCGTACATGGTCCAGCGGATCGCTCAAGGATTCGTCGTTCTCTTCCTGGTTACCCTATTGACCTTTGGGATCATGCAAGCCGCGCCAGGCGATCCGATCGATCTTATGGTGGGTGAAGCTCAAATCACGCAGGCCGAGTTCGACCGCATCCGGGAACGCTGGGGCTTCGACCGTCCATGGTACGAGCAATACGTCACCTGGCTGTCTAACTTCGTGCGTGGGGATCTGGGACGCTCAGTTGTTCGCACCGGTGTGCCGGTGCACGAGATGGTGCTTGAAGCAGCCTGGCCAACGATCCAGCTCAACGTGCTGGCCATGATCCTCGCCACCAGTATTGCCATCCCCGCCGGTGTGCTGGCCGCCGTCAAGCGCTACTCCATCTTTGACTCCGGCACCATGATCTGGGCCAGCGCCGGTGTTGCCCTGCCCAACTTCTGGGTTGGCCTGATGCTTATCATTCTCTTTGCGTTGACGTTAGGCTGGTTGCCGTCGTTCGGCGCGGGAACCTGGAAGCACCTCGTCATGCCCGTTGCAGTACTCGCGATCAATGAAACCGCGCTGCTTACCCGTCTCATGCGCGGAACAACCCTGGAGGTTATGAATCAGGATTTTGTTACAACCGCCAGGTCGAAAGGGTTGCGTGAAAACGCCGTTCTGATTCGTCACATCATCCGCAACGCCATGCTTCCGTCAGTGACGGTGATCGGACTGAGAGTTGCGTTCCTGCTGAGTGGCACGATTGTGGTGGAGACCATCTTCGGCTACCCCGGTATCGGCCAGCTCTTCATCACCTCGGTCTACCGGCTGGATTATCAAGTGATTCAGGCCGTTGTCGTTCTCTTCACGCTCTTCGTGGTCGTCGCAAACATCGTCACCGACATGGTGTACGCCATTATCGATCCGCGCATTCGCGTTCAGTAACAACCAGACGGTAGCTAGGGGCAAAGCATGGATTCAAATCCAAACCTGGACGTTTCCCGGGAAGGCGCGGCGGCGCTGATTCCCAAAGAACTGATCGCCGTTGAGCGCAAGCGGCGTAGCGAGTTCTCGCGCTCGTGGAAGCGCTTCCTGCGGTTCAAGCCAGGCGTCGTTGCCCTGATCTTCCTGGCGTTTATGAGCATTGTCGCGATCGTTCCCATGGCCTTCGAACCTCAGTCATTTACGGCGACGAACCCCTCCATGCGCGGCGAGGGACCCAGCGCGCAACACCTGCTGGGCCAGGACCAGCTCGGGCGCGACATCCTGAGCAGGCTGATCCGTGGAACGCGCTATGCGTTCATCGTTGCCTTCGCCGCGACCGCAATCTCACTGGCGATCGGCGTGCCGGTTGGCGCGGCGGCTGGCTATTTTGGCGGTTGGGTAGACACCATTCTCTCCAGAATCGTCGACACGCTGATGGCCTTCCCAACACTGGTGTTGCTCATTACGCTAGCCGCGGTGCTTGGCCCGAGCATCCAGACAACGGTCGTGGTCATCGGCGCGACTGTCTGGTCCACCTATGCCCGTGTTGTGCGGGCAGACGTGCTCAGTATTCGTGAGCGGGATTTTGTCATGGCGGCGCGCGCAATCGGTGCGAACGACCGGCGAATTATCAGCCGGCATGTGCTGCCAAACGTCCTTGGGCCGGTCATCGTGATCGCCAGTCTTTCAGTCGGGGGCATTATCATCCTGGAGGCGGCCCTCTCGTTCCTGGGCCTTGGCATCACCCCGCCGACACCGTCATGGGGCGGCATGCTCTCAGACGGCCGATCCTTGATGCGCGTGTACCCGCATCTTGCAATCGTCCCTGGCGTGGCAATCTTCATTACGGTCCTGGCCTTCAACCTTGTCGGCGACGGCCTCCGGGACGCGTTGGACCCACGCCAGCGGGAGTAATCATAGAGTCCGGTGCAGGCGCCGCGCCCTACTCTTCTCTGGGCAGGTCAAATCGGACGGTCTGATGCTCTTGCACCAGATCGAAACGCTCGGTTGGGCGTTCCTGGGCGTAGAGGCCGGCATCGGCGCGGGCCACGAGCTCGGTGGCGCGGTCGTCGGAGGAGTACGCTGTTGAGAATCCGCAGCGCAGCCGGACAGACATCTCATAACCATTCTCCAAGGTGAATGCCACCGGCGCGCCGATGCGCAGGACAAGCTCGTGCAGACCGCCGCGCGGCGTGCCACGCACGATGACGACGAACTCGTCGCCACCATAGCGGGCGACCTCGTCCTCGGCGCGCACGCGGTTCTTCAGTGCTCCGGCTATTGCCCGGAGCGCGCGGTCCCCGGCCAGATGTCCGTGGACATCATTGACCGCTTTCAAGCCGATTACATCCACAATCAGCAGGTGCAGCTCATCGTCCCCTTGGTCCAGATCACCGAGCATGTGCTCTAACCGCTGGTAAAAAGCGCGGTGATTCATCACCCCGGTCAGGCCATCGGTGGTCGCGGCGCGCTTGGCCTGGTCGTGCAGCTGCGCGACCCGGATCGTCGGCCCAATCTGGCCGGCAATTGCTCTCATCAACGCCACGTCACGCTCATCGAAACGGTGTGGCTCCACGCTCCCGGAACCGAGCAGGCCGATCACGACATCCTCAACGATCAACGGCACCACGAGCATCGATCGTGAGCCCATGTCAGAAAGCTGGGCACGTGAGTCCGCTTCGACGTCTCCGCAGTTAATCACCGAACGTGACACGGCCGCAATCCCAGCCAGTCCCTCGCCCTCACGAATGCGATAGCGGCCCACGAGCTCTGCCTGGGTGGTTGAGGCCGCCAGAACCAGGTCACCGTCGGCCTCATCGGTCAGCAGAATATGAACCTCGTCGTACTTCAATGCGTCGCAGATGATCTGTTGCACCCGGTTGAGAAACGGGTACAGCTCGGTAAGATGGCTGATCTCGGTGGTAATCTGGCTGAGAATCCTGGGCGCAATGATATCGAGTGACTGGATCGGCTGTAATTTCATGGACGGTTCGGTTGGCAACAGCGGTTCTTCGCCTGCGGGGTCACCGAGACTGGCCAGAAACGCATCGACCACCAACGGATGAAACTGGATGCCACTCCACTTGCGCAGCTCCTCACAGGCGTCAGTAAATGACAACGGTCGCCGGTAGGGCCGGTAGCTGGTAATTGAGCCGAACGCGTCCGCGACGGCAATAATCGCCGAGCCAAGCGGAACTTCATCGCCCCGCAACCCATCAGGGTACCCGCTGCCGTTATGCCACTCATGATGATGCCGCACGAGACGGGCCATGTGCGCCAGCGCTGGATGGGAGGCAACAATGCGCTCGCCGAGCGTCGAATGGCTAATCATTACCAGGCGCTCTTGCGCGTCAAGCCGGCCCGATTTAGTGAGGATCTGGTCGGGGATACCGATCTTGCCCACGTCGTGCAATAACCCCGCCAGCTCAATCTGCTCGACCTCTTCCGAGCTGAGACCCAGCATTTTGGCAGTGTTTCTGGAAAATTCGGCTACCTGGCGCGAGTGGGAATGAATGTAGGAGTCCTTGGCGTCCACCGCGGCGGCCAGAGCCTCAACCCCGGCGCGATACAGCTCACGCTGTCGCTCGGATTCGCGCGCGTGATAGATCGCGGCGCCCGCCTGGCTTGCCAGCAGCGACACCAGGCGCACATCCCCCTCAAGGAAGAACCCCGTCTCCTCGTGACCGAGTAACATCGCGCCGATGGCCGTCGTGCCACTCATCAGCGGCACGCACACGATGGATCGCCACACGGCGGTGCGCTTGCTCCAGGCCTGTGGATGACTGTCAACATCATCCACGACCACCGGCCTCTGGCTGCGGTACACCGCGCCCAGGATGCTGCCGTGGACCGGCACCCGCGTGCCTTCCCGGTTGGAAGGCAGCGTGCCCCAGATCGACATGACCTCCAGCTCTTCGGGATCGTTGCACTCCAGCGCGATAATGCCGGTTGTGTAATCGACCACGCCATGAATCGCGGCGGCAATGTTGCTAAAAATATCCGGGAGGCTCGTGCCCGTGGCTATTGTCCGGCCAACGTCCTGCAAGAGCGTCAGCTCGGAGATATGCCGCTCGGCGATCGAAAAAAGCCATGCCCGGCGGATCGCGTTGGCCGCCTGGGGCGCCAGGGAGGCCAGCAATTCATGATCGTCGGGCGAGTAGCTCGCTGGTGCTTCCCGCGCCACGATCATTGATCCCAGTACGTCGCGGCCAACCGTCAACGGCGCGGCGGCGACAACGAAACCATCAATCTCACCACTCGCCGGCGACAGCTGTTCCCGCGCTGTCTGGAGGAGTTCGTCCAACTGGCTGCTGCCAAGAAACGGTAGCCTGGGGACGATCACCACGTCGAGCCGGGGATCTTTCTGATCCAGAGCAAGAGACACCTGCGCCCCTGGAAACAGCTCGCCAACCGTGGCAATGATCGAACCGGCGACCTCTTCGACCTCGATGGACTGGTTGAGAATCTTTGAGAACGAGAACAGTGTTTCCGCCCGGTTGCGCGCGCGTCTCTCGCTGGTGATCAATGCTGAGCGGTCGAGGCCGGCGGCCAGCTCCACAGCAATCGCTTCGACGGTCGTCAGATCGGTTTGTCCATGGCGTCCATCGGGGGTCCGGTACCAGGCATAGATAACGCCCAGCATCTCCTGCCGCGACACGACCGGCACCGCGACTGCTCGCTCAATACCCAGGTTCGCGAGATGTTTTGGAAACCCATGCAGCGGGAGCCCGAACGCCTCACCGAAAGCGTGAATGGAACACACCCTCGGGTGGAGGGCCAGCTCGACCTCCACGGGGATTGTCTCGGTTGGAATCTCGGCGTCGCTCGCCAGAAGAGCCAGCTCCTCGACCGTCGCGCTGTCGGCAAAAAGTGTTGCCGGCCCGCCGTGCCCGTAATCAAAGATGAACGCGCTGGCCAGATCCGCGTTCAAAATCCGCCGCACGGCACGGGTAGCAATCTGGACCAGTTCGCCGCGGTCTTCTGAGCTTCCCAGGGCGCGGTTGACATCCAGGAGCGCCTGGTTCTGGCGGCGCGCGTGGCGCTCCGCGTCCAATGCTCGCAAGTGATTGATGGCGCCAGCGGCCTGTTTGGCGACACCCTCGGCGATCTCGATCTGCAGCGGATGAAACCGATGCTCGCCTTCCGCCGGCCAGACGTAGGCCATGCCTTCAACGTGGTCATTCCAGACAAACGGCACCATCATGTCGCCGCGCCAGCCAGCGTCGTGCCAGGCCCGGTGGTGCGGCAGCAGATTCTCATCAACCTGGCCCACGAAACGTTGCAGAACCTGTTGCACGCAAATGACGTGGCGTTCGGCGGCAAACATAAGTGGGCTGGAGGCGCTGTCGGTCAAGCTGAGCAGCTCTATCTGCTCTGGACTAAATCCCCAGCGCAAATGAGCAGACGTGGCCGTGAGATCGTGGTTGTAGAGATAGACGGAACATTGGTGAACGCCAATACTTTCTGCAAAAATCCGGGCAAGATGCGGCAGCAGCTCTTCAAGCCGCGTCACTGCGCTGAGCTCGGACATGTTCTCAAAGAGGTCCTGGAGGCTCAACGTCCGTTGCTCTGGCGGCGTCATGCCTGACATATCGTTATTGACAAAATTGTCTCGCGCCATTCTGTAACGTCGCAAACACTTCTACAGACACCGGTTATCTCTAGTATGCGTCATTGCAGGTGAATCAGAAACGGGCCATTGGTCATCATGATGAGGCGCAATTATGGAGCTTACCTCGTCGAATCGGCACTGAGGATAGACGCAATTGGACGGTCATCCCGACGCAGGAGGGATCCGTCGCCCATGAGCCACAAACGGATCCCTCCTGCGTCGGGATGACAGCTTGATCACCGCTCATGCCGGCTACCGAACTAACCAGTTAAACATCATAATTGCGCGGCTACCATTGAGGACGGTGCCATTGTCGCACCAAACAGAGACACGTCCACAATCACATCTCCGCCGGGTTCAAAGGCAGGCGGATTGTGAAGGTGCTGCCGGCGCCGGGCTGGCTCTCGACCTCGATCTCGCCGTGGTGTTGCTCGACAATCTGTTTGGTGATGTAGAGGCCCAATCCCGTGCCCTGGGCCGTCTCGCGGGCGATCCGGCCGCGCACGAAGGGCAAGAACAGCTCCGCCTGCTCGTCCTCAGACATGCCGATGCCCTCGTCACGCACGCCGATCGTGGCGACATCACCATCAGAGCGAACCCAGACGTGCACGTTGCCAGTCCCGGGAGTATATTTCAGGGCGTTTGAGATAATGTTGGACAGCGCCCTCTCAAGGCCTTCGGCGTCCCAGTAACCAACGATCGAGTCTGGGGCGTCCAGGGTGATGATGTGGTTGTCGCTGAGTTCAGGCACGGAGCTCATGGTGGTTAACAGCGCCTCAACCATGGCGCTGAGATCTACCACGCTGAACCTGCCGGCGGATAGTCCTTTTTGCAGCGACGCTGACGCCAGCAGCCCATCTGTCAACAACTCCAAACGTTCGACGCCACGTTGGAGCTCGCGGCCCAGCATCGCAATGTGCTCGCGATCCAGCTCCGGCGCGCTAATCTGCCGCAGCAACAACGAGCCAAACCCGCTCACCACCGTCAACGGCGAGCGCAGCTCGTGAGACGCCATGGACAGATAGCGGTCGCGCGCTTTAGAGGCTTCCGCCGCCTCTTGATACAGCATTGAATTGTCCAGCGCCTGGCCCGCCCGAAACGCGATCTCTTCCGCCAGCGTGACACCCTCGGGCTGGTAGTGACGCGCGGCGTTCATCGAGGCAAATAGCAACGTCCCAAACACGCGCTCGCGCGAGCGTAACACCGTGATGATGTACGAGGTGATGCCGAGCTCGTGGGACTCGGTAAGGAAATCGGGACTGCCGGCCACCGGAGGCGGAATCGCAGCGGCGGTGTCATGCACGACAACCGAGCTGCCGGTGCGCATCGCGCGGTACAGCGGATGCGTTTCATCGCTCCCGCCCAGATAGTACTCCGGGTAGGCCTGAATTCTTTCCACTATCGAGAGATCATGGCAAGCTACCTCGGCACACCGCAACGTGTTGAGATCATCATCCAGCAGCTGGACCACACAACAATCTGCAATCTCCGGCGCCACGAGGTCAGCAATGCGCCGCGCGGTCGCTTTGAAATCAAGTGACTGACCCATCGTTCGGCTCGCCTCGGCCAGGATTTCCAGCCGCTGGCGGCTCTCTTCGGCGCTCCTGCGCGCGTCAACCGCCGTGGCCCAGATGTCCCGCATGCGCTGGATGAGTTCATCCTTGCTTGAGTTTGATGCCACGAGATCCAGCATCTGGTGATCGCGAACCTCGCGCACTGCTTTCAATGCTCGTGAGAGGCTGCGGTTCGTCGCTGTAACCGTCGTTAAACCGTGTCGTGATTGCTCGGCGCTCCTGCGGTACGCATCGTTGCGCCCCTCCAGATGGGCGACGCGCAGGCCCAGTGTTCGCTCATTGTCGCTCATGTCCGGCGCCAGATGGCGCTCGTGGGTTGACAAGCGCCAGGCCAGCAAGGACTGGCCGGGAGATTTCCCGGTAACCTGCGAGATGGAGAGGTACATCGGCGCTCCGTCCTCGCCGGCCAACCGCACCGCAAAGCTTCCGGCGTCAAAATAGCGCGCGTCGCGGGCCTTGTCCAGCAAGGACTGGAGGAAAGCGTGCTCCTCGCGGGCGAACACATTGAGGACCGTGGCGCCGATCAATCCCTGGGAAGCCTCTTCGGGGAGAACGTTCGTTGCCAACACCACGCGCCGCACCACACCATCCGGGCCGGTAAGCAAGAGCGCGGTGGACGGATTGTGATCGGGCCATCCCGAAATATCCTCCATCGCGCCCGCCGGTCCGTGGTCGTTCGTCATCGCGCTGTTAGCTTCGGGCTCGTTTCCAGCTATAGTCATGCCATATTCCAATGCTCGCTATGATTGGTAAGGACGCCATGATGGATGTGCCCCTCCAGAGTCACGGTCTGCCATTACTCCTGGGTCGCGGCCAACGCTTCCATGAGCATGATGACGCCCCGCACGCTCGAATCGCCGCCGCTCAGCGGAAGGCAGGTAATCTGGCAATCAATGCGTTTCCCAACGCGGGTAGTCGCCGGCAGCACGACTTTTTGTGTCTCGGCATCGCCTGCCAGACAGTCCCGGATCGTCCCTTTTAGCTGCTCAACTGGCAGGCCAATATCAAGATTCAGAAAGTGCCCGCCAACCGCCTCATCCTGCCGCAAGCCCCAGAGATCAACCGACCGGCCATTCCAGATCTGCACCTGAAAGTCCGGATTGACGACCACTACCCCAACTCGCAGGCTGGTCAAAATGAGCTCCAGGAAGTCGTTGACTTCATTGAGCTTGATGGTTCGCGACCGGAGCTCGGTGTTGACCGCCTCCAGCTCCTCGTTGGTGGACTGGAGCTCCTCGTTCATCGTCTCAAGCTCTTCGTTGGTGGATTGGAGCTCCTCGTTCATCGTCTCTAGCTCTTCGTTAGTGGACTGGATCTCTTCGTTGGTGGTCTCCACCTCTTCGATCGTTGATTCCAGCTCCTCATAGGCTGTTTCCAGGTCCTGCCGGGAACGTTCGATTTCCAGACTGAGATTCTTGACATGGGTGGTGTCGGTAATGGTGATCGTCACACCTTCGATGTCATCCCGCGCATCGAGCAGTGGGATAACCTCAACCTGCAGGTAGCGGGTTTCCGCGTTGGAGACAATCCAGCGCACGTCCTCACGAAAAATCGCCCGGCGTAGCGCGCGGGCTTCATCAATGCGGCTGCGCAGATCGGTTGGCTCGTAGGAGACCTGAAAATCCTGAAACGGCCGGCCGAGATCGGTCGAGCGGATGCCGAACTGCGATCGCGCCCGGCTGTTGGCCATCACCAGATTATTGTCGGCATCAAGCACGAACTGGGCAACCGGGTTCGAGTCAAACGCGGCGTCCCGCAGCCACCCATCCGGGCGCGAGTCAGGACGGACGTCACGAGAGCGGTCTTCTTCCACCAGCGGCGTCCGCCGGCGTGGCTCGCCTTTGGAAATCCTTCGGAAAATCCGTTGCTTCGGTTCAACGGGGGCAAAGAGGCTGGTATGCGTCAACAGCATCTCCCCTTTGCCCAGAAACAGGGCGCCGTCATCATTGAGCGCGAAGTGGAAGCCGGCGAGCACCTTCGCCTGCGTCTCGGCGTTAAGGTACATCAGCGTATTGCGACAGACCAGAAGATCGCTGCGCGAGATGGGCGCGTCTCGCACCAGGTCGTGCCGGCCAAAAATGACACGGCGGCGCAGGTCCGCGTGCAGGCAGAACCGGCCGTCACTGTGGGTTTCCTGGAAGTATTTGGCGCGCAGCTCCTCCGGCACACTCTCAAGCTCGGTGCTGGTGTAGGCGGAGAGCCGTGCCTCGGCGAGCGCTTCCTCGTCCACGTCGGTTCCGTAAATCTTCACCCGCTCACGAAAGACCTCAACGCCGAGCGCCTCCGCCAGCAAGATCGCAATCGTGCATGTTTCCTGCCCGGAAGCGCAGCCTGGATTCCACACCCGGATCGGTTGATTCGACGACACATCGCCCAGTGCGCTTGGAAGCACATGCTCGGCCAAATAGGTCCAACTGTCAGGGTCGCGGAAGAAGCGCGTCACATTAATCAGAATCGTATTGAAGAGGTTGGTGAACTCATCCGGCTGCACCTGGAGGTAATCCAGGTAGTCCTGGTACGTCTCTATCTGAACGGCTTGCATGCGCTTGTTGATGCGGCGTTCCAGGCTGGCGCGTTTATACCCCGTAAAATCAAAGCCTCGATTATCCCTGATGTGCTCGAGCAGCGTTTCAAGCGCTAGCGTGTTGTCGCTGACGGTACTCACGTCACGTCTCCAGTTTCCAGAACCGCGACAATCGTGTCCGCGATCTTGTCGAGCGGAACGATGTGGTCAACGACGCCGGTTTGGATTGCAGAGGCCGGCATGCTCGCCGACTGCGCCGTTTCCGGGTCTTGAACGATGACGGTGCCTCCAGCCTGATGCACGGCGCCGATGCCTTGACTGCCATCCTGCCCCATGCCGGTTAAGACGACCGCAATAACTTTCCCTCTGTAGTGTTCGGCCGCCGACTCAAACAGGTGGTCGGCTGCGGGGCGCGAGAACCGCACCTGAGCCCGGTGTGACAGTTCTAGCGTAGCGTCCTGACACACCAGCAGATGGTAGTCCGGTGTCGCAATGTAGACGGTTCCCGCCCGGATATGGTCTCCATGCTCTGCGCCTTTCACCGTCATCGCGGTATGACGGCCAAGAATCTCCGGCAATCTGCTCTGCCTGATCGGGTCAATATGCTGCACGATGGCGATGGCCACCGGCAAATCCGAGGGCAAGCGATCGAATATCTCGGCCAGCGCGGCGACGCCGCCAGCGGATGACGCGATAACAATCAGAACGGTCAAACCGGCAGGCGTCGTCTCTTGAGCGCCCGGTTGAATTTCGGCGTTCACAGGCATCGCCCCCAATTCCCAACGACCCGTCCACCGCCGCGCAATTGTCACAATGCGTGCATGTGTTCGCGGGACTACTTGATTATGACACGATTCTGACGATGTCGGGCCGTGAATGCTGATTCCGGTAGGGGAGGCGGCTTGTCCCCTCCCAAAACGCCCACGTCGCAAGAACGGGAGGGG
>JACCZH010000515.1 GCA_013696045.1 Chloroflexia bacterium | reverse complement strand
CCGCCTGGGAGATGATGATGCTCTCGGGCTCGGTGATGTTGCCGGCAAGCCGCCAGGTTGCGCCAGCGTCGGTGCTCAGGAAGGCTCCCTGGGCTCCGCCGACCCAGATGCGGTCGGGGTTGGCCGGGTCAATGGCCGCCAGTGTGAAGTTAAAGTTCTGGCCGGACTCGTCCTCTGAAATACCCTCGGTGAGCGGGTCGTCCGCGTAGGTAGCGTCTTCCAGTCCGGTGCGTGACGACTGCCAGTTCGCGCCCTTGTCATCGGTGACCCGGACACCGGTTGAAGTCACGAGAACAATGCGATCTCCATGCCAGTCGACCGCTCCGGCCGCATAGAATTCCGCGATAGTGCTCACAACTTCCGGGCTGGCTGGATTGCTCATGTTTATCAGGAACAGTTGGCCGGTTCCACCCTCACTGACCCCGATTGCGACGATCTCGGCGTCCAGCGTGTTGCCGCTGCTGGCCGCCGCGAAGAAGTCCAGCCCGTTAAGGTCTTCAACCCGTTCCCACGATTGTCCTCCGTTGGTTGACACTTGCAAGCCACAGTCGGCGCCGACAACGGTTGACGTCTGACCGGCCTCGGCGAGATAGGGCTCAATGCCTTCGCCCGCGGAAAACGTCTCCCAATCATGACCGCCTTCGGTCGAGCGAGTGAGGGGCGTGTCGCTGGGCCCACGTCCACACGATCCACGCTCGCCGGCATACAGCACATCCGGGTTGTTCAGCGCGACGATGATCTCACCCTCCGGCAGGCTGCCCGAGGCAAACCAGGTGCGGCCACTGTCGATGGATTTTGAGATGCCGGCGTTCGTAAGGGCATAGAGGATCGAACCCTCGTCGTTGCCACGAATCACCTGGGTGACGGCTTTGCCTTCGATCGTGAACTGTGCTCCGCCGGCTGGGGGCAACGGGATTTCCGGCGTCGGGGTCGGTGGCACAGGCGTTTCGGTGGGTTCTGGTTCGGGAGTGGCCGTGGCTGTGGCCGTTGGCTCAGGAGTCGCCGTGGCCGTAGCCGTGGGGTCCGGCTCCAGTGTTGCCGTGGGTTCGGGCTCGGACGTCGCCGTCTCGGTGGCCATTGGCTCAGACGTCATGGTGGGTTCGATGGCAACTGTCGCGGTCGGGTCGTCGCCACCTCCAGGGCCGGAGCACGCGACGAGCAGCAGTATCGCAGCGAGTAGGAAGAATGCCCACCGGGAACCTGAATATGTCGATTGGTGCGCCGGTTGTTGAGGTGCCAAGTGGACTCCTTCATGCATTTCTGTTTCAACGGCAGGATCATTGGTAATTGAACCGTATGCGCGCACGATCTATACAAGACAAGCACATTCGCTATACAGACGTCACCTGGACCTCAAAGGTTCCGGGCGTGGGCACGAAAGAGGCGCAATGTACTGTCTCAAGAGAAGGAAGGGAAGAGAGAATCTGACATTACCCATGACTGGACTGTCAGTTCCTCATATCATCGCGTCATTGATCAATCAAGCCTGGCGTCGCACGCTGATCTCCTGGCATCTTCCAGTGACAGCCGGCCAGTCGCTCGGCCTGTTCTGAATCGATCGTTCCTGATTTCGTGTTGAAGGGGAGGGATCCAATGCATCAGCCAGGCGAATTCTATGACGTTGAAACGAACGAAGAGCCACAGTATCACCTCGATAGCGTCGGCTCAAAGGATTTCAAACTTCTTCGACGATTTGGGTACGTCGATCTTATGCCACCCCACCACAATTTCCAGGTGCCGAAGGATCTGTCCACGTTTCGGACCGACCTCACCTCGACGCCGGCGTACTTCACCTGGTTGATTCCTGGCCTGGGCGTCCACCTGCCCGCGGTTCTGCTTCACGACGGGCTTGTTTTCGGAAAAAATGAAGAACCGACGTATATCGGGCCTCCGATTTCGCGTCTCGAAGCAGACCGGATTTTCCGCGACGCGATGAAAGCGCTCGGCACCGGTCCGATCCGCCGCTGGCTGATCTGGGCAGCGGTGGCCCTCGCAACATCCTGGCAAGATCTTACACCTGGAATCTGGTGGAAATCGCTCGGGATAGCGACGGTGGTTACAATGCTCATACTCGGAGGATTAGCAACCGTGGATCTCTTCGACTACTACGATGTATACCCGTGGATGGGGGAACGATCGTTCATCCGGGAGCTCATCGGTGGAGGAATCGGCGCCCTCGTTATCCCCTTTTTCATCAGTATTCCCTGGGGGCGACTCTACCTCGCTGCGCTCATCGCTACCATTGCTTTCGCGTTTCTCATCCACGTCACGCTCGTTATCGCATTTCTCCTGGCCATCTATGAGGGTTTCGAGCGCGTGGCCAGGATCATCGAAACACGCATGACACGATTCCAGAAATCTCCGCTCCCCACGGAGTAGAAGCTTGGCGCGACGATGTGTCAGCATCTATTGCGTTGCCGCGCCGATTTGTCGCTCACCCATCGAATGTTGCGGCAGCAACCGGTTCTCGTCGCTCCACGTCAACCGGCTCCGGCCAGTCGAAGACGTCGAAGACCTGGGGAGCGAGTGGGGTTGGCGGCGGAAGGTAGCGGTCGGCGCGGACCATCGACTCGATGTAGTCGAAGATGGCGATGACCTGCTCGTCGCCGATGACCGAGTGGAACCAGACCTGCCGGCCGGCAAAGAGGAGCATCACAACGTTGGATAACGCACATGGCCAAAGGCATCCGCCGAGTGAGAGATGTACCTTATGGCGGATGCGCCGCCGCGCCCATTCGCTGTGGTAGAGATCGAGAGGCACCGGCGCGTGGCCGCGGTCGGTGTGCGCGCAGCAGCAGCCGGTCGCGCAGACGAACAGCTGCCCCGGACGGCGGAATACGTTAATTGGCTCGCCGTCGGCCCTCCAGACAATGTTGCGCGTTTTGGACGTATGCTCCGAGCGGATTATGGCAGCCGTCGCGTCGGACGTGGTTTCGTAGTGCTCGTGTGGATCCCAG
>JACCZH010000485.1 GCA_013696045.1 Chloroflexia bacterium | reverse complement strand
GTCTCCAAGGCCCATCTGATGCCGGTTGGATTGAGAGCGCCGATGGATTGATCGGCGACGGCGGCGCATCCCTGGGGCTAGCCTGGCTGCTGGTAGTGTTGACAACTACCTGGCTTACTGACGTGTTTGCCTATTTGTACGGCCGGACCTGGGGCAAGACCAAGCTTCTTCCGCACGTTAGTCCCGGCAAAACCCGAGAGGGTGCGTTGGCCGGGTTGGTGGCCGGCACATTGACTGGCGGGCTCGCAGGCTATCTGTTTGGCGTTCCCGTCCCCTTGGCTGCGATGTTTATCGTAGGCGCTATTATTGCGGTGGGGGCCATGGTGGGCGATCTCTGCGAGTCAATGATTAAGCGTCAGATCGGTATCAAAGATATGGGGGCCATCGTGCCAGGGCACGGGGGGCTGTTGGACCGCATCGATGCACTGCTGGTAACCATCCCTCTCACCTTCTATCTCGCGCAGCTACTGGGATGGCTCGGATGGCCGGGATGAGCAATGCAGCCAGGCAACAAGGTGTGGTCATCCTGGGCTCAACCGGATCAGTTGGTGGCAGCGCGCTCGACGTTGTCGCGGCCCTTCCCGATCGATTCCGCCTGGTCGGTCTCGCCGCGGCCACGAACCAGCGACTCCTCCAACAGCAGATTGACACTTTCCAACCAAGCTATGCGCACCTTGCAACCGGAGGAACCCGATTAACCGGCGTCGAACAGATTGATAATCCAGAGGCGCTCACCCATCTCGCAACCCTGGATGACGCCGATATCATCGTCGTCGCTACCACCGGGCACACCGCCATCGAGCCGACAATCCAGGCGCTGCGTGCCGGCAAGATCGTGGCGCTAGCCAACAAGGAGACGATCGTCGCTGCCGGAGAGATTGTCATGCGCGAAGCGCGGACCAGCACCGGCATCTTGCGCACAGTTGACAGCGAGCACTCAGCCCTATGGCAGTGCCTCGGGAGCGATCGGTTCGACCCAGAGCGGGTCCGACGGCTCATCATAACTGCATCAGGCGGCCCTTTCCGGGGCTGGACCTCAGAGCAGTTGTCGACCGTCAGACCTGCGGACGCTCTGAAGCATCCCAACTGGAACATGGGTGACAAGATCACCATCGATTCCGCAACGCTGATGAACAAGGGTCTTGAAATCATAGAGGCCCGCTGGCTTTTTGATTGCCCTCTCGACGCCATCAGCGTTGTCGTGCACCCGCAGTCGATCGTGCACTCCATGGTGGAGCTTCACGACGGATCGTTGATTGCCCAGATCGCCAGCCACGACATGCGGGTGCCGATTCAATACGCGCTCACATTTCCCGATCGTGTCCTCGGACCAGGCAAGCCAATCAATCTGGTGACAATTGGCGAGTTGACATTCGAGGAGCCCAACCTTGAAGCGTTTCCCTTATTGACGATTGCGCGCGACGCTGCCGCGCAGGGATCAACCTACCCAACCGTGCTCTCTGCGGCTGACAGTGTCGCTGTCGAAGCCTTCCTGGCTGGACGGCTCTCATTTCTGGGGATATCACGGCTCGTCCAGGAATCTCTCGACGCCCATACGCCATCGAGTGGTCCACTTACACTCGCGGCGGTTCGTGAAGCCGATACCTGGGCCGAGCAATACGCGCGCCAGCTTGTCGAAGAGCGATCGTCTCAATGGAAATAGTTCCAACGGCAGCCGCAGTCTTCGCGCTCGTTATTGCCGGCCTGGCACTGATCGGGCTGTACGTCGCCTATCACCATCTGCATAAGTAACGCTAGCTCACACGTCGGTTGCCAGCGTGACGGCCCGCACTGATGCGGCGCCAGATTCCCGACAGGCAACCGCACACTCCAGGAGTGTCGCGCGAGTGGTCGCCACGTCGTCAACGAGCACGACACGCATACCGGCAAACGACATCGTTGGACTGAACGCGCCGGCAACATTGAGCCGGCGCTCATCCACGCCGAGCGTTGTCTGCTGTGGAGTATCGCGGATGCGCCGCAGGCCCGGCACAACTCTAATGTTGAGCGCATTGCCGGCTGCTTCGGCAAGTTTCTGGGATTGGTTATAGCCTCGCTGGCGTAGCCGGTTCGGGTGCAATGGCACTGGAACGAGAAGCTCCGGATTCCAGCCCAGATCCGAAACGAGTCGAGCCATCGTGGCCCCGTGCCACTCGGCGCGCGCGTATTCGCCACGATACTTCATTCTGAGAATAGAATCCCGGAGCACCCCGGAAAATTCATAGACACTCCGCACCTCAAAGGCGGCATCAATCCAGTCGCGACATCGAGGGCACGCGGCCAGCCCACCCCCAGCAGGATGCCCGCAACGCCGGCAGGCTTGAGACTGGTCCGCAATCCGGACCGTCTCGGCGCACTCCTTGCAAATCCAATTCCCGGATAGCCCGCAGCCTGCGCAGACCTCGGGTAGCAACAGCCTGGCGCCTGCCCCAATCAAACGCCGGCGCCAGTTTAAAGCAGGCACGTTTGCACCGACATCCTTCCGCGCGATTGCCGTATATGGAATCTCCACAGCCGACAATACCAGCTTCGGCCGGACTGTCAATCCGCGTGATCTGATTTGCAACCAGATGGGAATAAATTAGGAGCGAACGAGACTGATCTGATCGCCCACATCGGTCAGAGTACGCTCCAGCGTGCCAACCGGCAGCTCGATGACATACTTCGCGCCCCGGGTCCAGAGCGGTCCGGTTCGCCACGGTTTGATCCCATACTGGACACGCACCACTCGGTCGTGACTGTCGAGGTACAACACATCAATAGGAAAACGCATGAAGAACATATGAATCGAGCTGCATGGATTAATCACCAGCGCCGCACCATGCGGAAATGATCCCTGCAGCATCAACCCGCGCCCGCGAGCCCAGAATGTCCGCGCCTCTTCAGCGTTTGATGAGATGGTGGTAGCACGCGTAGTATTGTGCACAGCCAACGTTGCGACGGCCTGTTCCGCAATTTGAACCACTTAGAAGCCGCCCATAATCTGTGGGATTGCGGGACCAAGAATGACAACGTACATCGCCGGAAAGATAAGCAGAATCATCGGGAACAACATCTTAATCGGGGCTTTGTGCGCTTTCTCTTCCGCTCGTTGACGCCTACGCAAGCGCATCTGTTTCGATTGCACTCTCAGAACTTGCGAAATGCTCACGCCCAATTGATCTGCCTGAACAACCGAGGCGATAAACACGTTAAGGTCATCGATGTTGACCCGATTCGCCATCTCGCGCAGCGCCTCACGGCGGCTCTTGCCCATCCGAATTTCGCTAAGCATCCGCCGAAACTCTCGCGTTAGCTCGTTATCCCACTTCTCAGCAACACGCTGCAGGGCGGGATCAAACCCCAATCCGGCCTCTACCGAAATAGTCAGGAGATCGATGGCGTCCGGCAACGACATCTGAATCTCATTCTTGCGCGCCTTGATCTTTCTGCTCAGCCAGATCCCGGGAATCATGTAGCCAATGCCAGCGATGACCAGAGGAAACAGCAGGAGTTGACCGAGTGATGCTCCGGTGACGACAAACATCAAAAAGAATGCGCCTCCAGCCACTCCACCAACGACCAGCCGCAGACCAAGAAACTCGCTCGGACCAACCTTGGATGGACTGCCTGCCTCAAGCAAGTTCTGCTTGAGTTTTTCGATATTCGATCGAGGCGTCAACCGGGATGCGGAGCGCGCAACCTTGAGGATCACAGGGGCAAGGACCCGCTCACTGAACGGCAGCATGAGCTCAAGCTCTTCCATGGTCGTTGGATTGTCGACATACTGCGCCAAACGTTCTTCAATCCTGGCGGACGATTTGGAACCGCGTGTGCCCATGAGGATCAGTGCCACCGACCCTAGAACCAGCAGCACAAGGATGATGACGATAAGCAGTGTATCCATAACGTGTGTCTCCTATACGCCTCGCCCGAGATCAATGGACTAGACTTCGATGGCCACAATTTTCTTCATCACCATGAAACCAATAGCCTCAAGGATGAGCGCGCCGATAGGCAGGCATATCCAGGGCCAGACAAACATGCCCAGCATGTAGTCCCGGTTCATCAGGAACAATCCAAACCCCAGGGCAAGCGGCAAACCTGAAATGACGTACCCAGAAAGCGACTGTTGGGACGTCAAGACCGCAATCTCACCCTTAATGCGCACCCGTTCTCTGATCGTCTCGCCGATGACATCCAGGATTTGCCCGAGATTGCCGCCTACTTCATGCTGAATACTAATTGCGCTTACCATCAGATCAAGGTCTTCACTTGGAATGCGTCGCAACAAGTTATCGAGCGCTTGTTGGGAGGAGACTCCCAGACCGATCTCACGCACGACACGCCGGAACTCGTCACACATCGGCGCCGGCGACTCACGCGAGATTAATTCCATCGTCTGGAGCAAGCTATAACCTGCTCGAAGAGAGTTCGCCATGAGACCAATCGTGTCACCCAGCTGATTGACAAACGCCTTCGTGCGTTTTTTCGCCCGGTGGGACAGATAGAAATGGGGGGCCATCCACCCAACCGCGCCTAACACGATGAAGAACAGCATAGCCAGGCCCATTGACGAGCGGCCGACAAATAAACCTAGCATCCCGCCCATAATCGCGGCGGTGATTCTGACAGCCAGCCATTCGCCAATCGTCATGCGAAGGTCGGCACGGGCAAGAGCAATGCGCGTCGTTTCACTGAAAGTACGGCCCTTTACGGCCCGCTCGAGTTGGTCTGCAACTGGTGTCGCAGAGATATGTTCGTCAGTTGCAGCTGAAGCGGCTTCAGACGCCGACCCAAATCGTTCTAGGCGCTCTTCCATCTCTGGCGTCGCGGCTTTCGCTCTCGACGCCTGCACCCCCAGATAGACAAGCGCGATAGATCCAAACGTAAAGATTGCAGCCAGGGCGCTAATGATCTGCGGAGACATGCGTTACCTTCCCGTCGCGGAGCGACAGACCCGTGAACCCTAAGAAAAGAGCCGCTCGTGCCCCCCAAAGACATTGGGCGGCAGGTAGATTCCATGTTGCTCAAACCGGCTGATGAACTTCGGCCGAATACCCGTTGGTTTCAAACGACCGACGATCTTGCCGTTTTCCATGCCGGTTTGCTCGTAAGAAAAGACGTCCTGTAGAACGATGACGTCACCCTCCATGCCTTGCACCTCGGTGACGGCGGTGATCTTGCGGGTACCGTCCTTCATGCGCGATTGATGGACAATGAGGTCAACTGCTGACGCGATCTGTTCACGGATAGCGCGAATCGGTAGCTCAGCGCCTGCCATCAGCACCATTGTTTCCAGCCGCGAGAGCGTGTCGCGCGGTCCATTGGAGTGAGCAGTCGTCATCGAGCCATCGTGGCCGGTGTTCATAGCCTGGAGCATGTCAAGCGCTTCACCACCGCGACACTCGCCCACAACTACGCGCTCAGGACGCATACGCAGAGAGTTGATAACGAGATCTCGAATCGACACCTCGCCGCGTCCCTCAATGTTCGACGGCCGTGACTCAAGCGTCACAACGTGATCCTGTCGCAGTTGAAGCTCAGCCGCATTTTCGATCGTAACGATGCGCTCGTCGTCCGGGATAAATGATGAAAGGAGGTTGAGCGTCGTGGTCTTGCCGGAACCAGTGCCTCCCGAGACAACGATGTTCAGCCGTCCGCGCACGCAGGCGTCAAGAAACATGACCATCTCGGATGTCATCGTTCCGAAACGGATCAAGTCGTCGGTCGTCAACGGGTCTTTTGCAAACTTCCGGATCGTCAGCACCGGCCCCACCAGAGATATTGGTGGAATCACGGCGTTGATGCGCGATCCGTCTGGAAGGCGGGCGTCTACCATCGGCGAGCTCTCGTCGATACGCCGGCCAAGTGGGCTGACTATACGATCGATCACCCGCATCACATGGTCGTCATCCTGAAAAGTGACGTCCGTCATTTCAAGCTTGCCGTTACGCTCGACGTAGACCTGCCTGGGCCCGTTCACCATCACTTCAGAAACGGAGTCGTCGTTCAACAACGGCTCAATTGGTCCGAACCCGAGAATCTCCGCGGATATCGCCTCGAACAGGCGCGCGCGTTCCACTCGGGTCAAGACAATCGCTTCGGATTCGAGTACCGAGCTGAATGTCTCCTCAACCGTGCGACGAACCTCCTCGGCGTTCGAGAGGTCCATCCGCGGGTCAAGCTCGGCGATCAACCGGTTCTGAACTCGTGATTTGAGCTCGGAAAAAGAATCTCCTCGCTGGCTGGCCGCCGTTGGAGCACCGGGGCGTCGTAGCGTGGCGGGCTCAGCTACCCGGCCTGGACGACTTGGGGACGCCGGCGATTGGGCCGCGCGAGCAGCGCTCAATCGTGAAGTCTGGCTTCCTCCAGGCTGTCCATTATCCACATGTGGTTCTTCAGGTTGTTCGGAAGCCTGATCCGCACCAAGGTTTGATGTTGTTCCAATTCGCTTCAATAAGGACATCTCAGGCCTCTCTCCTCAAGGGGTCGTCGGGACGGATGTACAGCTCCGTTACGACGCAGGCTTCCAACCAGTACGGAACATTCCTCGCAGCGAAGACCTTCGCGGGCCGCTTCGAGCAGCCTGTTGAACGAGCTCTGGATCCAGCTCCATGAGATACGATTCGGCCATCCTGCAAAATTCCTGCGTGATCTTGCTGTCGGCCGCCGTCGACACCAGAGGAACGCCTTCATTGATGCTCCGTAAGACCGGGCCCGGCTCGTCCGGGATCGTAGCCCAGAGCGGCCTTTTCAGACTCTCGCCAATTTCCTCTGCCGGAATGCCGGAGTACGTGTTATTACGATTGAGGATGACGCGAATTCGCTCGCCGGAGTATCCCAGGAGTTCTGCTATCTCAAGAAATTGCCGGGCGTCCTTAATCGCTGTCATATCCATCGTGACAAGCAGCAGCATTGTGTCCGTGATGTCGTACACGACCAGATTCAGGTCATCAAACCCGGGCCGTGTGTCGATGACAATGAAGTCGAACATACCCATCATAACGTCGAGAATCGACCGCACCAGATCGGGCGTGACAACTTCCGCGTCCTGTGGCGATACTGGCGCTAGCAGCAGGTGCACTCCACTGGCGTGCTGAACGAGAATAGTTTCTAAGACGTCCGAATCGATCTGTGCCCGGTACGACACTGCATCGATAATCGTTTTCGCGTCGCTCGTATTCATCATCACGCCGACATCACCAAATGCGAGGTCGGCGTCCACCAGCGCAACGCGCTTCCCGCTCATCTCTCTCAACGCCACCGCTAGATTGCAGGCAACGGTGGAGCGGCCCACTCCGCCCTTCGAGCTCGTCACTGACACTATCGTCGCCTTGCCGGTCTGCTTCGCGGTCGACACCGGCATTGCCGCTGGCACCGCCTGGACGACGTGCGCCTGTGGCATCCGTGAGACGAGTGCGTAGACATCGTGGACCGATGTGAGCAGCTCGTCCAGACTAAAGGGCTTGACGAGATACTCTCTTGCGCCGGCCAGCATGGATCGACGCAACGTGTCCGGCTCATTCAATACCGACATCATGATGACGCCTACGTTTGGCATGCGCGACATGATGGCCGTCGTCGCCGCGATGCCGTCCATATCAGGCATGTTGACGTCCATCAGGATGACATGCGGCTCCTTCGCCATCGCCAGCTCAATCGCTTCGGCGCCACGTGATGCGGTCCCGACAATTTCAATATCTGGCTCGAAGCGAAGCAGCCGCTCGACATTGTCCCTGCTTTCCTGGACGTCGTCGACAATTGCAATGCGAATCCGTCCCGCCATGGCTATTGTGCCCCCGCCGCTGGCAACCGGACCGTCTTCGGCACCGGAAGTCCCA
Organism: Chloroflexia bacterium; assembly: GCA_013696045.1. GTDB lineage: Bacteria > Chloroflexota > Chloroflexia > Thermomicrobiales > CFX8 > JACCZH01. The sequence continues at coordinate 2,312 of JACCZH010000485.1, read as the reverse complement.
AGTCGTCAACCATCTGGTTATACGTTTCGCCGTCTGTTGTAACGATTTCTGTATCTTCAAGCCCACGTAGAATGACCTGGTAGGTGCCGTTTTCAACCATGAATCGCAGGGTCTCCGCTTCCTGAGGGCTCACATCCAGAACGAGGAAGCTTTCCTCAGACGTCGCACTGCCCGTCTCGCTCACTCCGGGCACAACCACTCGTAACACGCGCACATTTTGGAGAATCACCTTGGTACTTGGATCACCTTCGGTCATGTCGCTCACCCGGAATCGTGATCCAGCTTCTCCAGGATAGGGATACGTTGGGCCAATTGGCTCACCACCGTACGGCGGCAACAGGAGGGCGTCTTCGTCGGTTTCCGGGTCCTTGATCTCGCCAAGCTCGATGTTATCCGGTGCTTCAAGTGGATAGCTTGGGTTAATTCGCAAGAGGCTGATTCGTGTATTGAATACGATGTCCAGATGGTCTTGATCGCGCACAAGGCCACCAATCAGACTGGCAGCGTCAACCGGCAGCGCGAACGCCCTGCGGCCAGGCTCTATGCGATTCGCCAGCCCAGGGGATTCCAGTTGAGTCTTGATAAGAGCCTGGCCGGGGATGAGATCGTCGCTGTAGGCTAAGCCAATTGCCTCAAGCCGGCTTGTAACCACATCGCTGCTCACCGTCGATGCATCGACAATTTCTTCCTGAAGATCGTCTTCGCCAAGTCGCTCATGAGCGACCACATCACGAGCCGCGGTTATGACGGTGATCTCGCGTAGCTCGACCTGATCGGCGGACGCCGAGGTGGTATCGTCAGAACCGCCGGTAAGGGCAACAAAGGCCAGCAGCCCGGCAACAAGTGCCAGAGCGATGCCCAGGAATATGAATAACCGCCCGCTGCGTCGCATATATTTCTCCCCGCGATCGGCGTTCTACGTCAGACCGCCGTCATTGCACAGATCGGGCATCCAGCGCCCCGAGACCAATACATGGATGATAGGAATGTATGGGCGCGGCCACCATAGGATTTTGGTAACGAAAGGCTAACCAGGGTGACTCCAGTTTGTAGCAGAAAAGACACGCGGCGATGACCACATCACCACCTCCATCCGAAGCCGTCTCGACATTCCCGTCGCACGATCTCCCCGGTATCGTGGCCGTTGAGCTCACCGGCGATAATGAAGTCGCGATCTACCGACGAGATGGCGATCGAGTTGACGTCACCTCCATGCCGTTCTCACCATGGCTCGTTGTGCCCGAGACGGCTCAGGCGTCTGTGCGCAAGGCGTCCTCAACTGCGAACCTAGCCGGCGACGGTTATTTTTCGGTGCTCGCGCGTTTCGAAACGTGGTCCCGCTGGCGGGACAGCTACCGTGCTCTGCGTGAGGACCCCCAGGCGGCAGTGTTGGCGTTCCCTAGCCCTGCCGAGCAGTTCCTGATCGACAGTGGACTGTCGCTTTTTGACGGCATGGAGTTTGACCAGTTGAAACGCGCTCAATTGGACATCGAGACGCTGGCGTTGAACCCAGGTGAGCAAGAGGCGGCGGTCATCATCATCACGCTGTCGATGAACGGGGCGGATTCACATATTATCCGGGCTGATGAACTACCTGAAGATGAGATGATAGACGCGCTAGCCGCCTGGATTGACGTGCACGACCCAGATGTGATCGAAGGGCACAACTTGTTCAACTTTGACATCCCCTATCTGGCAGAGCGGGCACGGCGCTGCAACCGACCACTGAATTGGGGGCGTGATGGCTCGGCGGTTCGTTTCGGCTCGTCACGGCGTTTCAAGGCAGGAGCCAGATCAGTCCCGTTTGAGCCAGCATATGTCCACGGACGTCATTTCATCGACACCTACCAACAAATCCAGCGGTACGATTATGTAGGATTGCTCTCCAGTTATGGTTTGAAGCAGGCGGTAGAAGGACTAGGGCTAAGCCGCCCCGATCGGACCTTTGTTCCTGGCGAGCAGATTGCGGATATGTGGCGGTCCGACCCGGGCACGCTGGTCGCATACGCTGTGGATGACGTCCTCGACACCGACCTGCTCAGCCGGGTCGCGCTGCCGACCGAGTTCTACCAAACCCGACTCCTGCCCTCGACGCTCCAGCAGGTTGCCATTGGGGGCCCTGGTGAAAAAGTCAATGATCTGCTGGTGCGCGCCTACCTTGCCTGTGAGGAGAGTATCCCGGCGCCTCAGGCGCCACGTAACTTTCCCGGAGGCTACACAGAGCTGCGGAGGGTCGGACGCTTCTCGCCTGTCGTCAAGTGTGACGTCGAAAGTCTCTACCCCGCCATCATGCTCACAGATCGTATCTCACC
>JACCZH010000483.1 GCA_013696045.1 Chloroflexia bacterium | reverse complement strand
ACAGGGATCCGGCCGCACGGCCGGAGCCCTCTCTGTGCCATCATCCGCATGGTCTGATATGTCTTCTCTATTCGTACGGGCGCAATACATTATGCCCGTACGAAGACGATCATGCGCCTATAGATGCCTCAGCTCGAAACCCTGGTATCCCTTCGCCGCAACGTCGCTGCACTTTTGGCGGTAGGCTCCGACTCCACCGACGTAGGGCAGGAAGATGCGGGGCTTGCCCGGGATGTTCGCTCCCATATACCAGGAGTTGGCCTGAGGGTACAGCGTGGAATAGGCCACGTCGTTCACGTGCTCTACCCAGCCATTCTCAGCGTCAACCGTCGCCTCGATACTCCGGATGTCGCGCTCGCACAGGTACTCGACACACTCCGCGATCCAGTCAACATGCTGCTCGATGGACACCATCATGTTGCTGAGCACCGAGGGGCTACCGGGGCCGGTGACGGTAAAGAGGTTCGGGAAGCCGGCGGTCGCCAGGCCGAGGAAGGTACGCGGCCCGTCCGCCCACTTCTCCTTCAACCGCGTCCCGTTCCTGCCACGGATGTCGATGTTGAACAGGGCGCCGGTCATGGCGTCGAAACCGGTCGCGAACACGATGGCATCCAGCTCGTAAGGTACGTTTCCTGCCTGAAGGCCGTGCGCGGTAATCTTTTCGATCGGAGTTTCCCGCAGATCCACCAGGGTGACGTTCTCACGGTTATACGTCTCGTAATAGGCCGTGTCCACGCAGATGCGTTTGCTGCCGATGGGGTGATCGCGTGGCAGAAGCCGCTCGGCAACCTCCGGGTCGTGAACTGTCTCGCGGATCTTTGCATGCACAAACTCGGCGGCGGTGTCGTTGGCTTCCTTGCTGGTGTACAGGTCGTTGAACGCGGTCAGCATGTGCAGACCACCATCCAGCCAGCGGGATTCATACTCGCGTTGTCGTTCTTCCGGTGCTGCTTCCAGCGCCGATCTCTCATTGAACGAAATCACATAGCCCCGGCGCGACGTGCGAGCCGTCTGACGGCGTTCGGCATAGTTCGCCTTCACTTCTTGCTCGTGCTCAGGGTCGAGGGGACCGTTCCAGGCAGGAATACTGAAATTGGGCGTGCGCTGAAACACATAGAGATGGGCCGCCTGGCGGGCAATGAGCGGGATGGACTGGATTCCGGAGGAGCCGGTGCCAATCACGCCAACCCGTTTGCCGCTGAAATCAACCCCCTCATGCGGCCAGTTACCAGTGTGGTACCACTCGCCTTTGAAGGTATCGAGACCCTCGAACGCGGGCACCTGCCCTGAAGACAGGCAACCAGTCGCCATGACGCAGAACTGCGCCAGCACCCGCTCACCCTTGTCCGTCTGGATCTCCCAGCGGCCCGTCACGTCATCGAAAACAGCCGACGCCACCCTCGTCTCGAACTGGATGTCCCGGCGCAGGTCGAACCGGTCCGCGACGTGGTTGCTGTAGCGCAAGATCTCCGGCTGAGAGGCATAGCGCTCGCTCCACGACCATTCCTGCTGCAGATCATCCGAGAAGGAGAAGGAGTACTCCATGCTCTCGGTATCGCAGCGAGCGCCCGGATACCGGTTCCAGTACCAGGTGCCGCCCACACCACTGCCTGCCTCGTAGACCCGAACCGAGAGGCCGAGCCCCCGCAATCGATGCAGCATGTAGAGACCGGCAAAACCCGCCCCGACGATGACGGCGTCGAACTCGCCGGCCAACTCTGCCTCGGCTGTCACGGATCGATCCTGGATGTTGGACATATCTTCGTCCTTATTACTCTGGGACCCTCTTGACCGTTGAGAGTTCCAGTGTAGCCAGAGGAAGCAGGCGTGTCGAGGGTGCGGTGCCTCATGTGCATCAACGTACGTGGCTGCAAGTGAAGTACGGCATCTATCAGTCATGCTCGCGGCTCACGAACACGCGTAACTGGGCGGGTGTCCCCCAGCATGGAGGTTGCTTAGACTTGTACGCGTTCGCCAATGATAGTCTTCGACTGAAGAAATGGGAGCACGGTAACAGACAGCAACACCGGATACGTTCTTCGTTCAGCGGGAGGAGCCAGTAAATACTGGAGATACCGGGATGAGAACTGAACGCCAGTTACTCCAACCCTTGCAAGACAATCTCGATCACGTCCGATTGCGACAGAGATTGACCATCCGCCCAGGCGCGATCCCATACGTCCGCACTGATCTGGGCTTTTGCGATGGGAACATAGCGATCATAATCCAGTTGGGTGGGGGGTTGAATCGGCACACCAATCGTATCGCGCAGGGCAGCGACCGCGCCGAGGAGCCGTGCCGCATGCTCGGCAGCTCCTTCAGCTATCGCCAGCCAGGCGCACGTTTCGACGGCCTGGGAGATGTAGCGCGGGTCCTGCACTTCACATTGGAGCTGCACGCTTACCTTCAGCATCAGCCGAGCTTGAGGCAGTTCGCCAGACTCGATTGCCAGAAATGCCCGTGATTCCAAAATACCCGCGCGATCCCAGATGAGTCCACGCCGTTCCGCAAGTGCCAGCGCTTCATCCAGCAGGACCGATGCACGGTCCAATTTGCCGCGCTCAAGCAGCACCATTCCAAAGTTCCCCAAAATGGTCGGCAGTTCAGGAGAGTCGAGTTTTCTGAATCGATCCGCTACTTCCTCATACAGCGTCTCCGCCTGGTCAAGGTCACCCATCCAGAATGCATTGCGAGCAAGACCATGCAGACACGAGGCAGCGCCATTGTTGTTGCCAACACGCCGGTACAAGGCGAGCGCCTGCTCATGGGCCAAGTGAGCTGCCTGGAAATCACCATAGGTTGTCGCATGCCAACCGATCCAAGACAACGCCTGAGCGCGCAGATCATCCGGCGCGTCGACAGCACTTGCAAGCGTCTGCTCAAGCCAGCGCCGCGCCTCCAGATTAGCGCCGCGTATGAACCAGTACCAGGCCACCTCACACGCGAGCCGGAGCGCCGTCTCGGGATCATGCGAGAGGGACCAATCGAGTGCCAGCCGCAGGTTCTCGATCTCGGCATCGGTACGCCGTAGAGTGGACAGCTCTCGAGGGCTATGCCAATCTGATTCGGATCCTGAGAAGAGCTCTACCAGATGATCCGCGTGTCTTTTATGGACATCCTGCGTTTCGATCTGGGCATCCAATTGCGCGAGCCCGAACTCGCGGATCGTCTCGAGCATCGAGAAGCGTGGCGAGCCATCGAGCGACTCGTGTGCCTGAATAAGGCTGTGTTCGACGAGTGTTTCCGAACCATTGAGAACGTCGATCACCTCCGCTTCAGCGTCAAATCCCGCCACCGCCTCGGCGGCCTCCATCGTCCAACCACCCTTGAAGATGCTCAACCGGCGCAGGAGCGCGCGCTCGTCCGGCTGCAAGAGGTTGTAGCTCCAGGCGATGGTGTCACGCAGTGTGCGCTGTCTGGCCGGCGCGTCGCGGTGTCCTCCCGCAGGAAGGGGCCGATGCTGGTTCAACCGCTCGAGAATCGTCGCGGGAGGGAACAGGCGGATACATGCCGCGGCAAGCTCGATTGCCAGCGGCAGGCCATCGAGCTGCCGAGCAATGCGCGCAACAACCAGCACGTCCTCGCCCGCGGCGTCAAACGCCGGTCGGACGGCACGCGCCCGGTCGATAAACAGCCGAACCGCGTCGTACTCGGCAACGGCCGACGCCGGCACGGCGCCATCGACCGGCGGCAAAGGGAGCGGCAGCACCGGGTACTCACGCTCGGCGCGTAAGTGCAGCGGCGCGCGTGAGGTGACCATGACCCGCAACACTTGACAGTGCGAAAGCAACTGGCCGATCTCAGGCGCGGCGTCGAGGACCTGCTCGATGTTATCCAGCACCAGCAGGATACGCTTTGCCGCGAGCCACCCCGCGAGCGTCACGCTCAGCGGTTGATCTGGGCGCGGGCGCACACCAAGCGTCGCCGCCATGGTGGCAAGTACCAGATTCGGGTCGCTCACCGGAGCCAAGTCCACGAAGAACACCCCCTCCGGATACTCCCCGGCAAGCGCCGCGGCCACCTCGAGCGCGAGCCTGGTCTTGCCGCTGCCGCCAGGACCAGTCAGGGTGACGAGCCGTGTCTCACTCTCCCGAACCATACGCATGAGATTTTCAAGCTCGTCTTCGCGTCCGAAGAACCGCGTCGGCTGGGGTGGAAAGGTGATCGGTCGCGTGCCTGGGGCCGGCTCTTTATCAACCCGCACGGACTCCTGCCGCCGTAATTTCTCCCAGCGGCGGCGCTCATCCGCTGACAGATCGAGTGCGCCCACCAGCATGTCCAGCGTGTCACGGCGTGGAGCGCGGTTGACGCCCCGCTCCAGGTCGGCGATGGCCCGCACGCTGATGCCGGCTCGCTCGGCCAGGGCTTCCTGGGTGAAGCCCGCCTCGCGGCGCGCGCGGCGTAGAAGATCACCGAAGATCGGAGCGCTGTCTGTCCCCATGGTCGGTTCCTTGTGGTGTCGTACGAATCC
>JACCZH010000546.1 GCA_013696045.1 Chloroflexia bacterium | reverse complement strand
GTACTGCCTGCAGCCCAGTTGACGTGTGGGACGAGGAACACGACCGACCACACGAAGGCGGCATAGGCGAATGTCTGCTGATTCGGATTCCGGACATTCGGCGCCAGCTGGTCCTCCAACCACTCTAGAGGTATTTATCGAACCAGCCGCAGATGCGTTCCAACCGCTCGACACGATGGACCGGTTGGCCCGCGCGGGACAGCCCATGGCTCTCGTCTGGAAAGCGCACGAACTCGACCTCCTGCCCCATCTTCTTGAGTGCGACGAACAGCTCTTCTCCCTGGCTGATCGGGCAGCGCAGATCGTTCTCGGAATGCAGGATCAAAAGTGGGGTGCGCATGTTTTTGACGTAGGTTAGCGGCGACCGTTCCAGATAGAAGGCCGCGTTGTCGTAGGGCGAGCCGCCGAATTCCCAGTCGTTGTACATGGCGTTCAAGTCGCTGGTTCCGTAGAGCGAGAGCCGGTTGCAGGTGGAGCGCATCGTGACAGCTGCCTTGAACCTGTCGGTTTGGCCGATGGCCCAGTTGGTGATATAGCCGCCGTAGGAGCCGCCGGTGATGCCGACGCGCTCGGGATCGACGTAACTGAGTGATTCAAGGAAGGGAACGCCGGCCACAACATCTCGGTAGTCAGCTCCGCCCCAATCGGAAAGTGTGCCCGCCACCCACTCTTGCCCATAACCGGTTGAGCCACGCGGGTTGGTCATCAGAACAACGTAGCCTCTGCCGGCCAGCACCTGCATCTCATGGAAGAAGCCGACGCCGTACATCCCGTGCGGTCCGCCGTGGATCTGGATGATGGCGGGGTATTTGGCGTCCGGATTCAGGTTCGGTGGCTTGACGAGCCAGCCATGCACCTGAACGCCGGGATCACTCTCGTAGTGGACCTCTTCAATCTCGCCAAGTTCCACATCCTCCAGGAAGCGGTCATTGGTGTGCGTGATCCGGGTCTCTGTTCCGTTAGGTGAGACAACGAAGACCTCGGTTGGATTGGAGAATGTGCTCGCCGCAAAAACAACTGTGCCGTCGTTTGCGCGGGTGAAGGATTGGATGTCCCTCGCACCCTCAGAGAAAGGCTGGGGCTGACCGTCCATGGGGCACGTGTAGACATGAATGCTGCCAGAATCGCTGAGGAGTGAGAGAACGGCGTTGCCGTCACTCGTCCAGGTTGGGAATGCTGCTGGAACGCCGTAACGCGAATCGCTGATTGCCGAGTTGCCTGGCTCACGGTCGAGGTTGACCAGCAAGCGGCGGTGTTCGTCGCTCTCCGGCTCCCAGACATAGAGATCGGCCAGTGTCGTCGGGCCGTAGGGTTCGACCACTGGGTTTCCGGCATAGGCCAGCCGCGAGCCATCAGGCGACCAGGCGGGCGCGCCGTAGACGCCATCCTCCGGCGTCACGCGAGCGGGTTCACCGTCTGGAATGTCCATCACCCAGACGTCGCTCTTAGAGTTTGAGTTGCGGTCATCCGAGCGATTCGAGACAAACGACAGCTGGCTGCCGTCCGGCGCCAGCGTTGGCTGAGTCGAGTCCCAGTCACCATCAGTCAATTGATCCGGGTCACCGCCCTGAATGCCAACGCGGAAGATGTGGCGGTGGTTGCCATCCCAGAAACCCTCGCCGTCGAACTTGTGGCGCAGGGTGCTGATCACCTTCGTGTCGCTCTCCGGTTTTTCCTCCGGCTCGATTTTGGTGACGAAAACGAACGATTGGCTATCCGGAGACCACGTGAACTCGCTGACCGCGTTCGGTCCGCTCGTTACCTGCCAGGCTTCTCCGCCATCAGCCGCCATGACGTAGATCTGGTTTGTCTCGTTGCGGTTGGAGAGGAAGGCGAGGTGGGCGCCGTCCGGCGACCATCTCGGGTTGGCGTCCTTAGCGTGGCCTCCAGTGAACTGAAATGGTTCGGCGCCTCCATCAGCAGATGCCATCCAGAGAGCGGAGCGGTAGCCGTTGGCCTCTTTATCGACGGTTGTGACGACGTAGGCGATCCGGCTTCCGTCGGGAGAGATGTTGGGATCAGCCACCAGCTTTACGGAGTGCAGATCGTCAATAGTTACGCTGCGCTTGCTCATCATCTCCCCTTTGGTTCCTGTGCGGCATCCATCAGGGAGATTCTAGCCGAGTATGGGAACTACACAACACTCGCAACTCGCAGGGGAGGTGTTAAAGCTCAATACGGGCGTAGGCACGGTCGAAGAGTGGCTCGTCGCGGCGAAAGGAATCAGGGTCTGTTCCACGAGCGAGGGCTATTTCGAGCGCGAGCCACTGCAGCGGGACAGCCGCCATGATCGGGGTTATGACCTCGGGAACGTTGGGGAGTGGCGTGTGCCACTCAGCGTTCTCGTCGGGTTGCCCACCGATCTTCCAGCAGCGCACACCGATGGTGCGGGCTAGCGCGGCCAGCTCGGCGTGGCGTGTGCCGGCCGGTCCGGATGGGGCGATGTGGATGAGCAAATCACCTTCGTTGAGGCCAAGCAGGCCGCCGTGGATGGCTTCTTCGGTGTGTAGTCCCTCGATCATAGTGTGGGCAGCGATCTTGGTAGCGAAAGCGCTCTGTCGCGCGATCGGCTGCAGCCCTCCGGCTCCGGCAATCAGGGTTCGCCGGCCGGACTCCGCCGCGACTTCCGCAACTTGGGACACGGTCTGGCGCGACGGCAGCATGGAGCGCAGCGATTCGGGGATGGTAGGCACTGCGGATGCCAGATCGGAACTCGGCTCGAAGCGCGCGGCAATCGCGGCGATAACGGCCATCGCCGCGATGAACGAGGCGCTGGGCGTGCCGCTCTCTTCCTGGGAAACGGTATTGATAACGACATCTGCGCCGGTCATCGGGCTGTCCTGGCCGGTGACAACGATGGTCTTGAGCCCGGACTGCTGGGCGCGTTGAAGAGTTTCTAATGGGTATCGGGTGTTGCCGCGTTGAGAGATGACGATAACGGCGTCGCCCGGCTCGAAGCCGGTGGTGTAGGTTGCCAGATCAAATGCATTCGTCGCGGTTGCGTTGACGCCGATGGCGCGCAACATGTGTTCGCCAACTTCGGCGGCGAACCCACTGGCGCCGACCCCGGTGAGACGGACGCGGCGCGCTCCGGCCACAATCGCCATGGCCGCGCGGAGTTTGTCAATATTCGATGTGATGGCTTGGCTAACCGCTTCGGGCTGGCCAGCGATGGCCCGTTCGAGTGCTGTGGCGCTCTTGCGCTGTACGACGTCCCCGCCTGGGGCTGAAGTCATACCGCTCATAGTGCCCTCCTTCTCGGGTCTGCATTGGATCGGCGAATACCGCAGTGGTCTCTATACACCTACGTAGCGAGCGGCCGGTATGGACGCCCAGGTGAGCTCAACGTGCGCCTCTCTCGTGTGCCGTTGCGTACAACAAGGCCCGACGCTATGAGCCGGGCCAGGGTTCTTCGTCGATCGTAGTCGTATGATTCTGTTTACCAGATGCCCAGTTCGTCCCTTGCGTCCTCAGTCATCATCTCGGGTGACCATGGCGGAGACCAGACAACTCGAACTCCCACATCTCCAGCGCCTTCGAGCCCGCCGACTGCGCGCTGGATGTCGCCGATGATGACCGGCCCGAGCGGGCAACCCATCGAGGTCAGGGTCATTGTCACTTCCACATTGTTGGTTTCGTCGATGTCGGCGTCGAAGACAAGTCCCAGGTCGACGATGTTCACGCCGATCTCTGGATCATAGACTTCCTTCATCGCCTCAAACACCACGTCTTTTGTCAGTGTTGCCATAGTCTTGCTCCTCTGTGCTTCTGCCTCTCATGAGGCGGGATCGCTTTGATTGTACTCTCCGCCGTCCAGATTCACCTATTATGTTGCTACCTGGATTTCGTCGTCGACAATCCTCACCTGGTAGGTCTCCACTGGAACGACGGCCGGGAAGGCTTCGACTTCGCCGGTGCGGACGTTAAATGCCGCGCCATGCAACGGGCACTCGACAATATCGCCAAAGAGATCACCCTCCGAGAGGGACGCCTCTTCGTGGGTGCAGGTGTCATCAATCGCAAAAAATTCGCCCTCAACGTTGATGATGGCGATCCTCTTGCGTCCGACCCTCACCTGGCGCATTTCGCCGGGCTCAATCTCGGTCGCCCGCGCGACGGTTTGAAAATCACTCACGGTAGCTGGTGTCCCTTCACAGGTCAGGACTCTCGACGCTGATGCTTCCAGTGGCGTTACCATTGCGGCTGTACTGGTCGATTCCAACCTTTAAGACATGCAACCCCAGCAGCGCGCATTTAATCCGGGCCGGGCTGATCGGGATGCCGAGCTCGTCGAGCAGATCGTCCTTGTCGAAGGCCATAATCTCGTCCAGCGTCTCACCCTTGACCAGGTCGGTCAGGATCGAAGTGGATGCCTGCGATATCGCGCAGCCGCGCCCGGTGAAGGCGATGTCGGTTACCACATTGTCTTCAATGCGCAGGTCGATTCGGACCTTGTCGCCACAGAGTGGGTTGGTGTCCTCAAAGGATGAGTCGTTGGGGTCGAGCGTCCCATGGTTATGCGGGTTGCGGTAGTGTTCCAGAATCTGCTCACGGTAGAGATCGGACATGAATAGAGACCTCTCGCAACGTTCGATGCCGTCTCTTGAATTGTAGACGTAGTGACAAGGGCGAGGCACTGCCTCGCCCTTGTCCGGCCATCATGCCCGGTTAGATCAGGTAGCCGATCTTCTTGTCGATGGCGGTGCGGACCGTCTCCTGAACGGATTCGACCGGTACCCTCTCGATGACCTCATCGAAGAATCCATCCACAATCAGCTTTTCAGCCTCGGTACGGTTAATGCCGCGGCTCATGAGATAGAAGATGTAGTCCTCTTCGATCTGCGAGATGGTCGCGCCGTGAGTACAGCGCACATCGTTGGCCTCGATCTCAAGCTTCGGCATCGTGTCGATGCGAGCCTTCGGGCTCAGGCTGAGATTGCGGTTGGCCTGGTAGGAATCGGTGCCGTGTGCCTTCGGCGCAACCTTGATTGTGCCCGAGAAGACTGTTCGCGCCTGGTCCTTGACAGTGCCTTTGAAGAGCAGATCGCTCGTTGCGTAGGGCGACTGGTGGAACTGGCGGGTCTGGTGGTCGATGTGCTGGTCCTCGTCGGCGAAGAAGAGTCCCAGCATCTCGGCCTGCGAACCAGGACCGGCAAGTGTCGATGAGATCATGCCCTTGCTCAGCTGCGAACCGAGAGCGACGTTCAGGGTCTTAATGGCGGCATCCTGATGGACGACACCGGTCTGCGTGTGGAAGTTCCACACATGGCGTCCCCAGTCCTGAATCTGGATGTAGCGTAGCTCAGCGCCACTGGCGGCGTGCAGCTCAACAACATTGTCGGTGATAGATTCGGCGCTCAGCGTCTCGGACTGGCAGTAGTCGATGAAGGTGACGCGGGCGTTCTCCTCGGCAACGATCAGCGTGTGGAAAAAGGTCCCGATGCCAGGCGTGCTGAGCGTGGCGAATGCGCGGAACGGAAGCTCAACCTCGACGTTGGCCGGCACATAGACAAACGTTCCGGTGGTCCAGAAAGCGCCGTGCAGCGCGGCGAACTTGTTGTCGCCGGCGGGCACGATCTCTTCCGACATAAAGTACTTCTGCAGCAGCTCCGGATGCTCGGCAATAGCGGTGTCGAAATCGGCGAAAATAACACCCTGTTCCGCCAGTGCCGGATTGACCTCGTGGTAAACGATCGACGAGTCGTTCTGGACAACAACACCGGAGAGCTCACCGGCCGCAGCCAGCGGAGTCTTCACCGATTCTGGTAGTTCGTCGCGACTCGACAGACGTGACGAGAACTCGCCAAAGG
>JACCZH010000459.1 GCA_013696045.1 Chloroflexia bacterium | reverse complement strand
GGCCAACTCGTAGGTGGTGGCGTTGTAGAGGTCGGGGAAGCGGTCGTGCAGCTCGGAGAGGATGTCCAGCGCCAGAGTTCCCCGGCCCGCGCCATCCTCACGCACGGTGAAGCGGTCCGGATTACCCATGCGCTGCCAACACTCGTCGATCTGCCGGGCCAGGGTTTGTCCAAAGATTGCATGCGTTTCCGGCGCCGTCAGGAAATCGCCGGAGAACGCTGCTCTCACTTCTCCAGTGGCGTAGTAGCCGAACTCAGAATGGCCTACGGCGAGCTCCATAAACCGGGCAAAGGTGATCCGGCCGTCGCGTTCGATCTCGGCCCGGATGATCTCAACCAGCTCGGGCCGAGATTCAGCGAGACGATCGGCGTTGATCTCGCTCACCGGTACCAGCCGGGGGTGCGGATCGCCTCCGCCCCAACCCGGCCCAGCCCGACCCAGTAGGCGTCGCCACCAGAGACCAGGTTCAGCTCCATGCGGGCGCGCTCGAAGTACTGCACGGTCTTGCCGCCTTCACTCAGTTCGGGCGAGATCGGGTTGCCAAACTGAAGCATGCCTCCATTGGCGTTCCAGAAATCACGGAATGGTCCCTGCAGAACCTGGCCGGTGCCGGCAAAGTAGGTGCTGTTCGGGTCATCGGCAGTTTGGGACGGTTGCCGTTCCCACTGCTGGTCGCGTGCGATGAAGCTGCCGAGCAGGCCGAACTGAATTTCAAGCTCGGTGCCGGCGTGCTCGGGATAAAACTCGAGCCGGGCGCGCTCGAAGTACTGCACCTGACGCCCCGCCAGCTGGAACGGTTCGGTCAACGGGTAGCCCAGCAGTTCGTGACCGCCACGCTCCAGCCAGAAGGTCAGAAACGGCTCGGCCAGGGTGTGTCCCGTTTCTTCAAAATACCAGACGCCGCGCTCGTTCGTGGGCGCTACCCGCGCCAGCGGCAGGCCGGTTGGCCGGGCCAGTGCCTGATAGACCGAGTAGGCGAACTTCCGTGGCCAGGGCTCCGGATCCGAACCATAACTGGCCAGCGAATCGTGCAGCCGAACCAGCCCGAAGGTACGGAAGGCGTCGTCACTTGACGGGAAATCTTCATATTTGAACCAGAAGATGCGCTCGACATACGGCGCGTTGTGCCGCACTGACGTGAACACCGCACTCATGAAGGCTGCTTGCTCGCGCTCGGATTGTGAGGGCATCATCAACCCGAACACATCCCACTGTTCCGGCGGCTCAGCCGGCAGGCCGACTTCGGTGATCCAGATCCGGCTCTCGAGGTCATTGAAGCGAAGCTGGAGATCGCGGACAACGTCGAGGTACTCAAGCACCTGGGTGGGATCGAGAAAATAGGGGTGCACAGCGATCGCGTCAAACGGGTACTGGCCGTGCTCCGCCCAATAGCTCATCATCTGGCGCGAGGCGTAGACGGCCTCAAGCCACTCCAGGTCATAACTGTAGGTTTTCTCCGGCGCCAGGGTGTTGTTCTCGGTGTCGTAGAGCATGCCGCCCAGAACGACCTCGGTGTCCGGGCTGGTTTCCTTGATGATCTCGTAGCTGCGGCGCAGGAGCTGACCGTAGTTGGCCGGCAGCACTGCCTTTTGCTGCCCATCCGTTTCTTGCGAAAGCACTTCGTTGGCGTTGGGCTCGTTGAGAATCTCGATTGCGCCCAGGTTGTCACCATAGCGCTCGCTGATCTCACGAATGCGCTGGAGGTATAGGTCGATGTAGCGGTTTGAGCCGTCCGCTCCAAGCGTCTCGTTGATGTAGTGGAAGCTCCAGTTCTGGTCCATGTCACCGATCATGCCGCTGCCGGCGACGGCCAGCACTTTCAGGCCGTAGCGTGGGGCGACCTCGTTGATGAACCAGTCGTGCTTGTCGTAGTCGATCGGGCCGGGACCGGAGGGGTAGTCGTATTCGGCGTGAAATTCGATCCTGATCCACTCCGCGCCCATGTTGGCGATATCGGCCGCCATGCGTTCCAGGAAGGTGCGGTTGACATCGCCTGGAAAATCCACAGTGTTGGTGTTATACGTGTACCAGGGGTCCATCGCCACCAGGCCGAAATATCCAGGCTCGGCCTGCCCGCCCTCCTGCGGGGTTGGGGATTCGCTCGGGAATATAGCAACCAGATTGAACAGCAGCACCGGGATCAGCAACCCGTGCATCCAGGTCTTTGACTTCTGTGTAGGGCTTTCCACCAGGACATCTCCAAGGACTATCGCGTCAACCGGACCATGTGTACGTACATTGTACGTACACATGGGGGTGAGATGCTAATATCCTGCTCGGATCAATTGACATCACTTGACAATAGGTTCGCATATTGCGAACATAATAATGAGGACTCGCACGTGCACGTAATCAGCAAGAAGAAGCTCCGTGAGTTCTATGCCAAGCCTGCGGATGCCGAGGAGCCCTTGCTCGCGTGGCATCGGACGGTATCGAAGGCAAGCTGGAGAACCTTGAACGATGTTAGAAACAGCTTTCCGTCAGCCGATCTTGTCGGGAACCAGACGGTCTTCAACATCAAGGGGAACCACCATCGTCTTATCGCGCATATCAGGTATGAGTCACAGACGATCTTTATCCGCCACGTGCTGACGCATGCAGAATACAGCCGGAATACTTGGAAACAGTAGTGAGAGAGCAGATCGTATGGCCACCATGGCACGAATATCGGAGATTGACGAAACATATCTGGCGATGGTCAAGGCATTCCCGCTACAACGGATTCGCGATGACGCGGAACTCGACGCATCGATCGCGGTGATCGACGACTTG
>JACCZH010000413.1 GCA_013696045.1 Chloroflexia bacterium | reverse complement strand
GCCCTTGTCTGGCTCTCGGGCAGCACCTACGCTCGCGACTGGGACGATCTACAACGCCTGCTGCCCTGGCTCGTCGTTCTGCTGCCCGTCGCCTGGCTCGCGGCGCGCCAGCTCGACGTGCTCGGGCTGGGCGATGACGCTGCCCGCGCCATTGGCATGCCGCTCGAACGCACGCGCCTTGCCATTCTCACCGTCGCCGTCGCGCTATCCGCGGCAGCAGTGTCAGTCGTCGGGACCATTGGATTCGTTGGCCTGATCGGCCCGCACACCGCGCGCATCCTGCTGGCCGGCCAGCACCAGCACCGCAAGCTCGTGCCCCTCGCCGCCATCCTCGGCGCGCTGCTCGTCACCCTCGCCGACACCATCGGCCGCTTCGCCCTCGCCCCCAAGGAGATCCCGGCCGGCCTGGTTACCGCCTTGATCGGTGCGCCGTATTTCCTGTGGCTACTGTGGCGTGGGCGGATGAGCTGAGCAATGGGGACTAAACGCGCAACACGCGCTCGATGGTGTTGAGGAAATCCATGAGGTCAAAGGGTTTGCGGATGAAGGCCGCCACACCGGGAGGGGTCTGGAACGATCCGGCGCTGACCATGATGACGGGCACTCCGTCGTAGCCTGGGCCTTCGCGAATGCGCCGGAAGGTTTCGTGACCATCAATGCCGGGCATCATGATATCCAGCACGACAACATCGGGCCGTTCCTGCTCGAGCAATCGAAGCCCTTCAAAGCCGTCGCTCGCATCAATGACGCTGTGACCCTCATCCTCGAGAATCGCAACGATCAGCATCCGGATGGCTTGTTCATCGTCGATGACCAGAACCTTCGCCATACTGAGATCTTTCCAGATTCGTGGGTCGCAGCCATAATAAACTCTTACCGCAACTGCCCTAATCCTAACCATTTCGAGTAACCCACAACGGACAAAGAGAATGGTTCGTGCGAGTATGATGTCCGCGATGGATATCCCGGCGGGATGGACTCGCCGGAGCAGGGCGCCGAGAAGGGGTGAGCAACGTGTCTGATAATGAGATCTGCTTTATGCCGGCCACTGAGCAGGCGGCACACATCCGGGCCAAAACACTGTCGGCGCGTGAGGTGATGAAAGCACACATCGCTCAGATCGAGAGAGTCAATCCCAAGGTCAACGCCATCATCACCCAGATCCCAAACGAGGACGCGCTGGCACTGGCTGACACCGCAGACCGGATGCTCGCCAGTGGCGAACCGGTTGGGCCGCTGCACGGCCTGCCAATCGCCCATAAAGACATGGAAGAAACGGCGGGCATGCGCACTACTCTTGGCTCGCCGATATTCAAAGACAACGTGCCCACACGCGACACCTTGCTCGTAACCCGGCTCAAAGGGGCTGGCGCGCTCACCATCGGCAAGACCAATGTGCCGGAGTTCGCCGCCGGGAGCCAGACCTTCAACCCCATTTTCGGCGCGACGCTCAACCCCTATGACACCAGCAAGACTTGCGGTGGCAGCAGTGGCGGCGCGGCGGTGGCGCTGGCCTGCGGCATGCTCCCGATCGCTGACGGAAGCGACCTGGGCGGCTCGCTGCGCAACCCCGGCAACTTCAACAATATCGTCGGCTTCCGCCCCTCGGCCGGCAGGGTGCCAAGCTGGCCTTCCGGTATGGCCTGGGCTCCGCTCTCGGTCAAAGGCCCCATGGCGCGCACCGTGGCCGACGCCGCGCTCATGCTCAGCGCCATAGCCGGACCCGACCGTCGCGCTCCAATCTCGATCGAGCAGCCTGGCAGCATCTTCAGCCAATCGTTGGAGCGTGATTTCAAAGGCGTGAAGGTCGCCTGGAGTCCCGATCTCGGCGGCATACCGGTCGATCCCAGTGTGACCGAGGTATTGAGGAGCCAACGGCACGTCTTCGGGGATCTTGGTTGCGACGTAGACGAAGCTACGCCGGACTTTACCGACGCCGAGGAGATCTTCCAGACGCTACGAGCCTGGGGCTTCGCCGCCACCCATCGTGAGAACCTGGAGAAGCACCGCGACCTGCTCAAGGACACCGTCATCTGGAACGCCGAAGAAGGCATGAAACTCTCCGGCCAGGATGTGTCCAACGCCGAGATGAAGCGAACGGTGCTCTATCAACGCGTGCGCGAATTCATGGAAGAGCACGAGTTCCTGCTCTGTCCGGTCAACCAGGTCCCGCCGTTCGATGTGGAAACTCCCTATCCAACCGAGATCAATGGCGTTCCGATGGAGACCTACATCTCCTGGATGCAGTCGGCCTACTTCATCACCGTCACCGGCCTGCCTTCCATCTCCGTGCCCTGCGGCTTCACCCCCGACGGCCTCCCGGTTGGCATTCAGATTGTCGGCCGTCACCACGACGACTTGGGCGTGCTGCAAATGGCGCATGCCTTCGAGCAGGCGACGCAGGTATGGAAGCGCCGGCCGGGGGTGGTGTCATAGCTGCGCGTCGTATACACCTTGAGCGTTGCTGCCAAGCGTAGCCATGCGGCACGGCCAGAGACCTGCTATTGCACGGTGAGTCGGGCGCAGTACAACTCGTATACAGTGATACTGTCACCAATGAAGTCGAACGGAATCTATCCAAGAAGGTTCCGCCGGCCCTGGCCCACTTTCACACCGTTCAAGCCTCAGGAACATTGGAATCCACTGAGCCGCCACAAGCACTTGTAGACGAATGTGGAGACTTGGTCCAACTTAAGGACGCTGCCATCATCGCCGCAGCGATCCATTCGGACTGCGAGTGGATCGCCACCTTCAATGAGAAGCATCTCCTGAGCGCTCGGGCAGCAATCATCCCGCGATACAACATCACCACCGCTCGTTCCGATGAGATCCTCGAAACGCTCGGACTAATCCGCAGCCCCTAATCCCCCGGCACAAGCTCCTTCTGATCGCGCCATTGCTGAGTATCGCGCTGGACGATGGTTTCCCAGACCTCGGCCGGCTTGTCGGCAAGCATGATGATGAGGTCGTCGGGCTTGGCCAAGTCGAGCACAGCGTTGGCTGCTTGCTGTTCGTCGGGGACGATAGAGACGTTCTCTTCACGCACACCGTTCTGCACGAGTGCAGCCTTCAACAAACCGGCTACTTCTCCCGGTTGACGGCCGCGCAGATAGGCGTCTTCGCGGATCACGACTTCGTTGAAGACCGTGGCCGCCACCGCGCCGAACTCGGCGATGTCCTCGTTACGCCGGTCGCCGGGCATGGCCAGCATGGCGACGGTGTTGCTGGACATCATGCGGCGCACGAAGTCGGCCAGCTCGACCATGCCGGCCACGTTGTGGCAGTAGTCCATGATGACCCGGTAGCCGCCGATCTCCAGCAGATTGAGCCGGCCAGGCGTCTGGTAGAACGAGGTCGAGAAGGTTCGCAGGCCGGTGCGGATTGCCTCGAGGTTGATGTTACTGGCGTAGGCGACAGCCACCGCCGCGAGTGCGTTCTTGATGTTCACCCGCGCCCGGCCCTCGAACGTGGCCGGGATGTGGCGCACGTCCAGTAGCGCCGTCTCCCGTTTGCCCTCCAGCAGGAAGATTACCTCGGCGCCGCGATACTCGCGCAGCACGACCGCCATACCGCGAGCCCGCAGGTGCTCGCGCACCGTCGGGTTGTTCTCGTTCATCGAGAAGTAGACGATCTCGCCGCGCGCCCGCGAGGTCATCTTGACGCACCAGGGGTCGTCGGCATTGAGCACAGAAAACCCGTTGCGGTGGGTAGCCGCCGGAACGATGGCCTTGACCTTGGCGAGCCCCTCAAGCGAATCAACCCCGCCCAGCCCAAGGTGGTCGGCGGCGACGTTGGTTACAACCGAGATGTCGCAGCGGTCGAAGCCTAGTCCGGAGCGCAACATGCCGCCGCGGGCCGTCTCCAGCACGGCATGGTCAACGGTCGGGTTCTGCAACACCATCTGCGCA
>JACCZH010000408.1 GCA_013696045.1 Chloroflexia bacterium | reverse complement strand
GCGTCTCGGTGACATTGAACGGGCACTTCCGGTGATCGTAAGCGAATCAGGATCGGCGTTGATCCCGAGCCAGCTCCGCCATAAAGCGATCCGCGACGTTTCAACCGTGCTTAAGCGACACCGTCGTTTCAACGACGCGCTCGAGCTCTGGGAACGCGGACTGAGCGATCCAAGCCGTGCGGTGCGGTCGTTTGCCGCCGAAGAGCTCGCGAAGCATCTGGAGCACCGCACCGGAGATCACGACCGGGCGCTGACACTTGCTCGCCGGGCGGCGGACGGCGCGCGGCTTGTCCAGGACCACCAGATGGCGAACGCATTTGACAGGCGCGTGAGAAGACTTGAGGAGAAGCTCCGCCGGGCGAGTGCCGGGCGGTTCAACGACAGCGATCAAGAATTGGAGAGCGTGTGACGCAGCCTGCGATCAGCCCCGTGGTTCTGGTCATTCTGGATGGCTGGGGGTTGGGGCCTCCTTCCGATGGCAACGCCATTGAGCTGGCGGACACTCCAACCTTCGACCGCATCTCGCGTGGCTACCCAGCAACGACCCTCAAGACAAGCGGTCACGATGTTGGATTGACTGACGGTCAGATGGGGAACTCCGAAGTAGGGCATCTGAATCTTGGAGCTGGATACGTCGTCAACCAGACACTTACACGCATCAATCTTGCAATTCACGACGTGTCATTCTTCGAGAATCCTGCGCTGGTGAACGCTGTCAAGCGTGCCGTCGATCGCGGAGTTACCCTACACCTGATGGGGTTGCTCTCGGACGGCGGTGTGCATTCCCACATCGATCACCTCAAGGCATTGTTGGAGCTCTGCGCCCGGCATCATGCCCAGAATGTTGCTGTCCACGCATTCCTGGACGGCCGTGACACATCCCCCAATGGCGGCATGAGCTACCTCGCGGAGCTACAGCAAGCGGTTGTGTCCAGCGGAGCCGGTCATATCGCTTCAATAATCGGGCGTTACTACGCCATGGATCGCGACAAGCGCTGGGAACGCACCCGGCAGGCGTTTGACCTGCTTGTCTCGGCCAAAGGTGAATCCACAACCGATCCCCTGGCGACTGTCCAACGTCATTACCACAAGGAAATTACCGACGAATTTATGTCACCTATCGTCGTGGACGACGAACGCGGCCTGGCGACACGCATCACGGACGGCGATGTCGTCATCCTCTTCAACTTCCGGGCCGATCGAGGCCGGCAACTTACCCAGGCGCTTACCGGGACGACTCCGGAGGGCTCTGAAATGCCAGAACCGCCGGCTAATCTGCATATCGTTACGATGACGGAGTACGAGAATGGTTTACCAGTCGAGGTGGCATTCCTGCCTGAGACGATCGAACACCCGCTGGCCAGGGTGATTTCGGAAGCGGGCCGGCGTCAGTTTCACAGCGCCGAGACTGAAAAATACGCCCATGTCACCTACTTCTTCAACGGTGGCTGGGAAGCGCCGTTCCGGGGTGAAGAACGCTCAATGATCCAGTCACCCATGGTCTCGACCTATGACTTGCAGCCCGAAATGAGTGCGCCGGGCGTCGCCCGGGCTGTCTGTGACGCCATCAGGTCCGGCGACATTGAGTTTTTCGTTATGAATTTCGCCAACTGTGACATGGTCGGGCATACCGGCATACTGCTGGCGGCGATCAAGGCAACCCAGGCTGTTGACCGCGAGCTCGGCCGGGTTTTACACGCGACACTCGAAGCCGGTGGCGTTGTTCTCGTGACTGCAGACCACGGCAATGCTGAGGAGATGTTTGTTCCGGGCACGAACCAGCCGATGACCGCACACACGACGAACCCGGTTCCCTGCGTCCTGGTCAGCCCCGAGGGTTCCGCGTATCGCGAGGTCACCCTTCGTGAAGGCCGTCTGGCCGATATTGCACCGACGGTGCTCCATCTGATGGGAATCGACCAGCCGGAGATGATGACCGGCCGGTCGCTGATCGTGAGCAGCTAGCCTAAACGACGGCCAAAAGCCGACTTGCCGGCGAAG
Organism: Chloroflexia bacterium; assembly: GCA_013696045.1. Lineage (GTDB taxonomy): Bacteria > Chloroflexota > Chloroflexia > Thermomicrobiales > CFX8 > JACCZH01. Next base: position 1,585 of record JACCZH010000408.1, on the reverse strand, counting down.
CGGGCTGCGTCGCCCAGCTCTTCTTCAATGCGGAGCAGCTGGTTGTACTTTTCAACCCGGTCCATGCGTGACGGCGCGCCGGTCTTGATCTGTCCCGCTCCGGTCGCAACGACGAGGTCGGACACAAATGAATCCGACGTCTCGCCCGAGCGGTGTGAGATAACGGCCGTAAACCCGGCCCGATGCGCCATCTCCACAGCGTCCAGCGTCTCGGTCAGAGTTCCAATCTGGTTGAGCTTCACCAGGATCGAGTTACCAGCCGACTCACGGATGCCCCGGTCCAGCCGCTCGGTGTTCGTGACATACAAGTCGTCACCGACAAGCTGCATGCTGTCCCCGAGCCGCGCCGTCAGTGCCTGCCAGCCTTCCCAGTCGTCCTCTGAAAGGCCGTCCTCGAGCGAGATGATCGGGTACTTCGCAGCAGCATCCGCGTACCATGCGACCATTTCCTCTGAGGAGAGAGTCTTGCCCTCGCCGGCCAGGACATATTTGCCGTTCTCGTAGAACTCGGTGGAGGCAGGGTCCATCGCCAGATAGATATCGGAGCCGAGCTTGTAGCCTGCCTTTTGAACAGCCTCAGCAATGAGCTCCAGCGCTTCAGCGTTCGACTTCAGGCTCGGACCGTAGCCCCCCTCATCGCCAACCATCGTCGGATAGCCATTATCCGCCAGAACCTTCTTAAGCATGTGAAAAATTTCGGCGGACCAGCGCAGGCACTCGCGGAAACTCGGCGCGCCGACCGGCATGACCATGAACTCCTGCATGTCTACACTTGAACCCTCGGCGTGTTTACCACCGTTGAGGATGTTGACCATCGGGACCGGAAGCGTGGACGCTGAAGGACCTCCGAGGTACTTGTAGAGCGGCAGGCCCACTGAATTCGCCGCAGCCCTCGCCACTGCGAGCGACACCCCGAGAATAGCGTTCGCGCCAAGCTTGCCCTTATTCTCTGTGCCGTCAAGATCGATCAGCCGCGTGTCGAGCGCCCGCTGATCAAAGGCATTGGCTCCCAACAATTCGCGAGCGATCGTCCCGTTCACGTTCTCAATCGCGTTCAGAACGCCCTTGCCGCCATAGCGATTCTTGTCACCGTCTCGCAGCTCGACCGCTTCGTATGCGCCGGTTGACGCGCCTGATGGAACAGCGGCCCGGCCAGTGGAGCCGTCGTCAAGACGCACGTCCACTTCAACGGTTGGATTTCCACGCGAATCGAGGATCTCCCTCGCTCGAACGACATCAATTCCAGCGCCAAGCTCATACCCCAACATTCAGCACACCCTCCCCAGTTTCTCAACGATTGTTTATACTGCCCACGATACAGCAACGGCGTCGATGGAGACGAGTTGCGGATAGAAACTCCGCCAGGGAAGCAGGGCCATGACTGGAAGCCCGCCCGGAGAGCCGCCGCAACGTTCACTCCGGAGCCGGACGGTGAAGCCCACTCGGGGCGGGTAGTAGTCGTTTCCTGGATGCTCACCATTACCTGAGCCTGCCGGCGTAACCGTAACTCCGGCAACTGAGATCGGTCCATATTGGGACCGAAACAGGGTGGTACCGCGTGGTCGCTCCTCGCCCCTGTGCGAGG
>JACCZH010000395.1 GCA_013696045.1 Chloroflexia bacterium | reverse complement strand
ATCCTGAGGAACGAAGGATCTCTGCCGTAAGCCCAATGAGTCACACCAAGAGATCCTTCGTTCCTCAGGATGACTGCGGGACCGCGTTCTCGCCTGTGAAACTGTAAAGGTCACTCGCATTGTATTGGTTGACACCCGTTCCATCGTCGCGAACACTTCTGACATGACCATCCAGGATGGCCGGCAACGCACCGGCGCGCTCGTTCAGATTCAGAAGGTGCTAGAGCTTGAGGCCCGTAAGGGGTACTCGGATTCGAGTGCGACGAATGGCGTGACCAGGTTTGCCGGCGAACGGATCGCCCAGGTGATGGGCGAGGTTGAGGGCGACGCCAGGCGGACATTGCAGGATCTGGATGCACTATTGGCGAGTTACCGGGACCTCGATCCAGAGGCGCGCGAGAGAGTGGTGGCCGAGTCGCTGTCGCTGCTGCGCTACGCGATCAGCGCCTCATCAAATGCATCACCGTCTCGACCGGCTCCATCGCGAGCCGAACCCCCACCGCCACAACCGAAACCAGCGGCAGCAAAGGCCCCAGCTACCCGTAAGGCAAAACCGCAACCAATGGTTGGATCGCTGTCTGATTCGGTGCTGCTGTTGCCGATGGTTGGAGACGGCCGCGCCAGGCAGTTGGGTCAAGTGGGAGTGCGGACCATTCGCGATCTCATCTACCTTTTTCCACGTCGCTATGTCGATTACAGCAACCTTGAGAAGATCGGCAGTCTGTTGTTTGGTCAGATGAGCACGATCCAGGGCGTCGTGCAGTCAGTGTCTTCTAGCCGCACGCGCACCGGCAAGGAGATGATCGACGTCGTTGTGCAGGATGAGACCGGCTGGATTCACGCTATATGGTTCAACCCCTACATTCAGCGCCAGCTGCCGGAGGGCACGCGGGTTTCACTCTCCGGCCGGGTCGAGCAGCTGCGGGGAACGTTGTGCCTGAAGTCGCCCGAGTGGGAGGTATTGAGCCAGGACACGCTTCACACCGGACGAATCGCGCCGGTCTATCCACTCACCAAAGGGTTGTACCAGAAGACGTTGCGGACACTGGTCCGGACGGCGCTCGATCGTTCCCTGCACCTGGTGGAAGAACATTTGCCGCCAGAGACGCTGCAACGGGCAGCGCTTATTGAGGTGCGCGAGGCGATCGAGTGGATTCATTTTCCTGAGGGCGACACGCCGGACGAAGCCAGGCGGCGGCTTGGTGAGGCTCGCAAGCGGCTGGCGTTCGACGAGCTATTGTTGATGCAGCTTGGCCTGTTGCAGCAGAAGCTTGATTGGCAGGGCGGACCGGGCAACGAGATCGCGGTGGATCGTGAGGTCGTTCAGGCTTTCGTTCGATCGCTCCCGTTTGCCCTGACATCCGCCCAGAATCGAGCATTGGGCGAGATCTTGCGGGATATGGCGTCGCCGATGCCGATGACGCGTTTGTTGCAGGGCGATGTTGGCTCGGGCAAAACGGCGGTTGCGGCGGCGGCGGCGTTAGCGGCGATCAACGATGGGTACCAGGCCGCCATCATGGCGCCAACCGAGCTGCTGGCCGAGCAGCATCTTCGCAGCCTGATCGATCTCTTTGCCAATCTCCCTGACAACATTCGACCCAGCGTCGGGCTCATCACCGGCAGCATGAACGCCGCCGCCCGGCGCGAGGTGTACAGTCTGGCGTCCGACGGTGGGCTCGATCTGGTCGTCGGCACCCAGGCGTTGATTCAGGAGAGCATGACCTTCTCTCGTCTGGGCTTCGCGGTTGTCGACGAGCAGCACCGCTTTGGAGTCGATCAACGCTCGGCGCTGCGCGACAAAGGTACGAATCCGGATGTGCTGGTGATGACAGCAACACCCATCCCGAGGTCACTGGCCCTGACGATTCACGGTGATCTGGATGTCTCGACGCTCGATGAACTGCCACCTGGGCGCCAACCCATTGAAACGCGCTGGATCCCATCGCGACAGTCGCGCAATGCCTACGCCTTTGTTCGCGATGAAATTGCCAAGGGCCGGCAAGCATTCATTGTGTTCCCGCTGGTGGAGGAATCCGAGACCATCGACGCCAAGTCTGCTGTGGCTGAGCATGAGCGGCTTAGCCGTGATGTGTTCCCGGATCTCAGACTCGGACTGCTGCATGGCCGGATGCGGCCGGCTGACAAAGATGAGGTGATGCTGAGCTTCCGCGACGGCGAGATCGACGTGCTGGTTTCGACCTCGGTTGTCGAGGTGGGCATCGACGTGCCAAACGCAACGGTTATGCTGATCGAGGGCGCCGAGCGGTTTGGTCTGGCGCAGCTGCACCAGTTCCGGGGACGCGTTGGCCGCGGCGCGGAAAAATCGTACTGCCTGCTGGTTTCGAATGACGCCGCCGGTGATGGACGCACGCGCTTGCAGGCCATGGTTGATTCGCAGGATGGATTCAGGCTGGCTCAGATCGACCTTGATCTGCGTGGCCCGGGTGATTTTCTTGGCAAACGTCAGAGCGGTCTTCCCGAACTGAGCCTGGCTGATTTTTCGGATGTGCGCGACCTGGAGCGGGCGCGGAACGAGGCCCAGGAGCTGCTGGCGGAAGATCCCGATCTGGAGCTTCCACAGCATCGAGTTCTGGCGGCGCGGGTAAACGCGTTCTGGTCGCACGTCGTGACTGAGGTGAGTTAGCCCATGCGGATTGTGAGCGGATCAGCCCGTGGCCGGCGGCTCAAAGCGCCACCGAATGAGTCAAAGACCAGACCAATGGCGGATAAGATCAAGGAAGCACTGTTTGGATCGCTGGCGTCGTTTGGCGTGCAACCGGAGAGGATTCTGGATCTCTATGCCGGTTCGGGCGCGATCGGTATTGAGGCACTCTCGCGGGGTGGTGAGTGGTGCGATTTCGTTGACCGGGACAAGATCGCGGTCCAGACGATCCACGACAACTTGAAGAGCACTGGTTTTGACGCGCAGGCGGCGGTGCACCACCGAGCTATTGAGCCGTTCATTAGCGGGGTTCGTGAACCCTATGACTTCGTGATTCTGGACCCGCCGTACGCCGACCCTGCTATTCTTGACACACTCGAGCGGCTCTCACGTTCAGGAGCGGTGCAAGACGGAACGATAGTCGTCATCGGCCACTGGCCACGGCTTGAGATACCGGACGAAGTTGGGCAACTGTCGAAGTTGCGCGGCAGGTGTCACGGAGACTCCTGTTTCGCGATTTTTGACACGGTTATTCCCGAGGACGACGGGGCTGTCGATTGAAGGGGCGTCTCATGCGGGTCGCGGTTTACCCGGGAAGTTTTGATCCCATTACCAACGGCCATCTGGACATGGCGACCAGGGCCGCGCGGCTGTTCGACCGATTGATTCTGGGTGTGTACCGTGGTAGCGAACACGGCCCCAAGCAACCTCTGTTCAGCGTGGCCGAGCGAGTGCACATGGCCGAGCAGTCACTGTGTCATGTTGACAACATCACTGTTGACACGTTCGATGAACTGCTCGTAGACTACGCTCGGAAGGTGGGAGCTCAAGCTATCGTGCGTGGTCTGCGGGCGGTGTCGGATTTCGACGTTGAATTCAAACTGGCACATATGTATCAACATCTCGCGCCGGAGCTTGAAGTCGTCTGTTTGATGACCAGTTCGAACCACTCATTCATCAGCTCCAGTATCATCAAAGAAGTCGCATCACTAGGGGGCGCCGTCGACGCACTTGTCCCACCCCTCGCAGACGAAGCCCTCCGCCACCGGTTCGACGCAACCAGGAGCGTGCCGGGGTTGCAATCCGAGTAAGTGCCGTTTCGGGCGGCATATGGGTACTTAAAGATAGAAAATGACGGGACGAGCGGTAGATGGGGCACGAAACCCGGGGTGAACCTCAAGACGCGAATGTCGAAATTAATCGCCTTATTGATTTTCTTGAGGAGCAGATCCATACCGGGATGCGGGTGCCGCTAACCAACCGGGTTGCGGTGGAAGAAGAAGAGTTTCTGGCCACAGTTCACCAGCTCAGGGCGTCGGTCCCGGCTGAGCTGCGCCAGGCGCGACGAGTGATTCAGGACCGCCAGAAGATCATTCTGGATGCCCAGGCCGAGGCCGAGCGCATTATCAACAACGCCAAGGAGCGGGCGGAATATTTTGTCAGTTCCGACGGTGTGACGGCTGAGGCCCGCCACCGCAGCGAAGAGTATCTACGCCAGGTGAAGTCGCAGAACCAGCGCTCGATGGATGAGATTGAAGACTTTGCGTTGAAAGTCTTCGGTGAGGTGGAGCAGTCAATGCGCACGGGGTTGCAGGACATCGAGAACGCGAAGAATCACATTTCTCGCGCTCGAACGATCGACACTCCGCATAGTTGACCCTCCCGATCCCAAACGATATACTCCTTTGGTTGTGCGTCTGGCTCGTATTCCGCCTGCCTCACCCCATGATTTTGCCGTAGTTTCCACAGTTGAGGAGGGGGTGGCAGGAATGGCGCGTTTAGAAAACGACACGATCGTCAACGTGGCCCAGTTGCTCAAGGAGCAAGTCGGAGCCTACCGGGTTTATGAATTGTCTCTGGACTGGTTTGCTCTGGATGTTGACTTGATGGCCTCGAATATTCGTGGGCAGGTGCGCATCACCCGCATAGCCACCGGCATTCTTGCCACTGGTGAGGTGGACGGCATTGGACTCGTTGAATGCGTGCGCTGTCTAGAGATATACGAGCAACCGTTTCACGCGACGTTCGATCAGGAGTTTCGTCCGACGATCGACATCCGCACCGGAACGCCAGTTGACCCTCCCGACCCACTAGAGGATATCGGGGGCATTAACGAAGCGCATGAGCTTGACATGGCTGAGCCGTTGCGTCAGGAAGCGCTGCTGGAGCTGCCAATGCGGCCCGTATGCGGCGATGATTGCCCGGGACCCGAGGTCCCTGAAGACGACGAAGAGACCATTGACGCTCGGTTGGGCGCTCTGGCCGAACTACTGGATGAAGATCAGGTGTCGAGAGAGTAGCCCGGCAGCCGCAAGGTTCGCGGGTTTCATGAGGAGAAGAGTATTATGGGCGCACTACCAAAACAACGAGTAACCCGCTCTAGGCAGGGCGACCGCCGCCAGCATCACAAGCTGATTCCGCGCCATATCGTTCGCTGCCCGAACTGCCGTGAGTACAAAGAGACGCATCACGTATGTTTGTCGTGCGGATTTTATGCGGGCCGTCAGGTTCTTGACATCGAAGTCGCGCGTCCAGTCGCACCAAGTAGCTAGACCGGTTTCTGGCGCGTTCGTGGCCACGCAGTGTGGTCGTGAACGCGCCAGAGTGCTATGTCGCGGGAAATGTCAGCTTCGTAGCGGCACAAT
>JACCZH010000372.1 GCA_013696045.1 Chloroflexia bacterium | reverse complement strand
CCGTCTGCGCTGCTCCCGGCAGCGTGCAGGTCTTGTCAGAAGGGGCAACCGACGATCGCCCCAACTCGCAGGTTGAGCAGATGCGCAAGCCGCTTCGGAGTCTTGCGCGAGCGCGCGAAGGCCTTCGACATCTCTGCCGTCCCAAGCTGGACATGGGGAGCATGTGCCCCTTGGCGGGTCGAATTCAGCACGGCGCCATAGTGCTTCTCCTGCCCCGCAACCGTGTCCTTCAACTCAGCCGGCATTTCCTCATCAGGAACATCCTTTAACCAGGCCATATGCATCACACCTTCCCTGCGCTCAGATTCCATACGAGAAGAGTATAAAACTCCTCCGAATATCCAACATGTCCGGCCAGGCGGTATATTCCCACACACGGCTTGATTAGCACTCTCGGGCGGAGAGTGCTAATATGCTGCCACCATAGAGTGCCGCGTCCGGTAATCAGAGAGGAATGTTGCGCTGCTGCGTGATCGCTTCACCGGACTCTGGCTGCATCCTGACTTCCGCAAGCTCTGGGCCGGCCACACGATAGCGCAGGTCGGTCAGCAGATCACGGTCCTTGCCGTGCCACTCACCGCCATCCTGCTCCTCGATGCGAATGCAATCCAGATGGGCATCCTTGCGGCGTCACTCAATCTACCAGCGCTGGTGGTGGGGCTCTTCGTCGGCGCCTGGGTTGACCGGTTACAGAGGCGGCCACTGCTCATCGCGGCTGATATCGGGCGAGCTATCCTCTTGATGAGCATACCGGCCGCGGCGCTACTCGACCTGCTCACCATCGAACATCTCTATGTGACTGCTTTCCTGGTTGGTTTTCTCACACTGGTCTTTGATGTCGCCTATCGTTCCTATCTGCCGTCGCTGGTCAGCCGCGAGCGGTTGATCGAGGGCAACAGCAAGCTGGAGCTCAGCCGCTCGGCGGCCGAGATTGGTGGTCCGGGGCTAGCTGGCGCGCTCATCCAGGTAGCAACGGCACCGTTTGCGATCCTCGTGCATGCCGTCAGCTTGCTCTTCTCAGCGCTCTTCCTGGGCGCGATCGACGCATCCGAAGCAGCCGCGCCTGCTCGCGACCCGGAACGCCGGCTTTGGCGCGACATCGCCGACGGTTTGCGCCTGGTCTTCGGTCACCCGATGTTACGAGCAATTGCCGGCTGTGCCGGGACGATCGGATTCTTCAACGCCATCCTGGAAACGGTCCTTATTCTCTACATCGTGCAGGAGCTTGGGCTGAGTCCAGGGGTCATCGGGTTGATCTTCGCCGCCGGCAATGTCGGCTTCCTGCTGGGCGCGCTCATTCCCGGCCGTTTGACGGGCTGGATTGGACTGGGGCCGGCGCTCGGGCTTGGCCTTCTGGTGGTCGGAGTTGGCGACTTGCTCGTGCCGCTGGCCGCCGGCCCGAATGTAGTCGTTCTGATCATGCTGGCAATTGCCCAGTTCCTGTTCGGTGCAGGGTATCTCGTGTTCAACATCAACCAGGTCAGCCTGCGCCAGGCGTTGACGCCGGACCACTTACAGGGACGGATGAACGCCACCATGAGCTTCATGCTGTACGGTGTCGTTCCGGCCGGCGCGATCCTCGGTGGCGTCCTGGGCACGACCGTCGGCCTGCGCCCGACGCTCTTCCTGGCGGCGCTCGGTGAGATCCTGGCTATTCTGTGGCTTATCCTCTCCCCGGTCTGGTCGCTGCGCGAACATCCTCAGACGGCTGATGCCGGGTAAACTCCGGTAAGGGAGGAACACAGCTCATGGCAAACATTCAACGACTGCTCGACGAGAGCGCCAGCCACGCCCAAACCGCATTGAAGTCACTCTTCAACCAACCGGGACGCACGATGACGGCGGACGAGTTCCGCGAATGCTTCCGCTCGATCCGGCTCTTCGCGATGGCGACGACCGGGTCAACCAGCGGCCCGCACATCGCGCCGGTGCACGTGCAGCTAACTGATGACGACGAGTTCGAGATGACGATTCAGACGGAGAGTGTGCGCTGGAAGGATGTTCAGCGCGATCCTCGCGTGGCCTTCACTGGCTGGGCCGAGGATGGTAAGACGGTCATCCTGTATGGCAACGCCGCCGAGATCCCGGACACACGTCGCGAATCCACCGCCGGTGGCCGGTCGAAACCCGTCCTCACCCTGCGGATCGATCCAACCCGCATCCACGCCATGGACCCACGGCGAGAATGATCCCTTCGTCCTTCGTAGCGGCGCAATACATTGCGCCGCTACGAAATGGGTTGATCATTCCGCTTGGCCACATGCAAAATCGACATGTAGCCCTTGCTGATGCGGCCGTTGGGCTGGGAGTCAATCGAACTGGTAATGTCGGCGAAGAGACGCTTGCGGCGAGCGTCGTCCAGGTTGATGTGCCCTGAATAGGTGCTCAGTACCTGGATGTACCTTGCGGCATCGTACTCAATATCCCAGATATAGCGGCGCACGTCGACCGGACCGAACAGTCCGGAACCTTCGATCTGGGCGGTATCGTCACCGATCTCGTGCGGGAGTGGCATCCGAAA
>JACCZH010000351.1 GCA_013696045.1 Chloroflexia bacterium | reverse complement strand
CTGCTGGTGAGCGTGGCCGGCTGGAAGGCGCACGCGCTCTCTGGCTCGGGGGCAATGGCCGCAGTGGTGGTCGGGACGGCTATCGCGGTAGGCACGTCCTGGCCGGGTATTGTTGTGCTTGGCACGTTCTTCGTGCTCTCCAGCGCCTTATCGCGGGTTCGGACCAGCGACGAGGTTACGGAAAAAGGCAGCCGTCGTGACGCCGGTCAGGTTCTGGCGAACGGCGGGGTTGCCGCGCTGGCCGCGTTGCCGGGCACTGTTGGATACGAGCTTCTTGCTTTTGCTCTGGTCGCGGCATCGCTCGCGGCCGCGACCGCTGACACCTGGGCAACCGAGATCGGATCGACCTCCACCACTCCTCCAAGGATGCTCGTGTCGCGGCGGCAGGCGCGGCGTGGCGAGTCCGGGGGCGTCACGGCGAGAGGGACACTTGCGGCGCTTGCCGGGGCCACGCTCGTGGGAACCGTTGCTGCTGTGGCAGGAGGTATCCGGTTCGGAACGACAGAGGGATTTGTAATCGGCACGGTCGCTGCTTTTGGGGGTATCGTGGGCGCGATGGCGGACAGCCTGGCTGGCGAGCTAATCCAGGAACGCCGCTATTGTCCGGTGTGCAGACAGGCGACTGAAGCAACGACTCACCGCTGTGGAACCGCGACGGTACAGCGAGGCGGCGTTACCGGCTTGAACAATGACGTTGTCAATGTGCTCTGCACGCTTAGCGGCGCGCTTGTCGGAGGCCTGATTCTCGTGTTCTAACCGATCTTGCGAAACGCCTGATCGAAGTCCGCGATAATGTCGGCAACCGTCTCAATACCGGTTGACACCCGCACGAGGTTGTCATGGCTGTTGGGCCAGACCAGCGTTGAGACGTCGCCAAGGCTCACGGCGTGGTCACACAGTTCGAGCGCGTTCGCGAAACGCTGTCCCGACTCACTGCCCCCTTCAATCTCGAACGAGAGCATCCCGCCGAAGCGGCCATCAGTAAGACGATCGGCGATGTCGTGTCCGGGGTGGCTTTCGAGACCTGGATAGTAGACGGTGAGCACGTCCGGGTGATTCTCCAGGTAGTGCGCGACGGAAAGGGCGTTCTGGCAATGGCGCTCCATGCGCAGCTCCAGCGTCTTGATTCCGCGTAGTAGCAGCCATGAGTTGAACGGGCTGTTGGGCGAGCCGAGATGGGCGACCATGCGGCGGGCGCAACTGATGTACTGACGACAGCCGCAGATCGCGCCAGCCACGACATCGCCGTGCCCGGAGATGTATTTGGTCGCTGAGTGCAGCACCAGGTCAATTCCGTGCTCGACCGGACGAAAGAGGTAGGGTGTGCCGAACGTGTTGTCAACGATTGAGACCAACGAACGCTCGCGCGCGATTTCTGCCACGGCTGGCACATCTACCACCTTCAGGCGGGGATTGGACAGAAACTCCGTGTAGAGGATGCGCGTTTTGGGCTGGATGGCGTTTCGGACAGCGTCGAGGTCGCTGAAATCGACCCTCGTAACATCGACACCAAAGCGAGGCAGATCGACCTGGAAGAATTCGTCGGCAACGCTGTACACAGCGTCTGAGGCAACGATGTGATCGCCAGCGCAGACAAAGCCAAGGAGCGCAGCACTGATGACGCCCATACCTGAGGCAGACACCAGTCCGGCATCCGCGCCTTCCAGCGCAGCCAATTTTTCCTCGAATGCGTGCGAGGTTGGGTTGCCGTAGCGTGAGTAGACGTAGCCTTCGCGCTCGCCACTGAGAATGGCGTCCTTGTCTTCAAGCGAGTGGAACGCGTAGGTGGCGGTCTGGTAGATGGGTGTGTTGTGCGCGCCGGTTGCCGGGTCTGCCTGTTCTCCGGCATGGATTGCTCGGGTGGCAAAGCCGTGAGTGCTCCTAATGTCAGTCATCGAGCCGCTTCCCTCTCGTGAACACACTGCCGGCCTCTGTTGTAGCCGATCCGAGCGGTTCCGTCGAGGAGAAGATCAGGCGGCGAGTAACACGGTGATGATCGCCCCCAGCGAGAGGTACGCGCCATAGGGAATGTAGTCGGTGCGTGACTTTACCCGGATAAGAATCAGGAACAACCCGCCCACCGCGGCCAGAATCATCCCGAGCAGAATGGCTGCCGTCACCAGCTCTAGTCCGACCATCGTTCCGATCAAGCCCGCCAGGAGTACGTCACCAAAACCGAGAGCACGACGTTTGTAAATCGCAATTGCCAGAAAAAAGAGAAACAGGAACACTCCGGCGGCAGCCGCGCCTGCGATCGAAGCCGACAGGAGCTGGCCGGGTGAGTGGAACAGACTGAACAGTAGCGCCAGCAGGATGCCGGGCCAGATCGTGATCGTGTAGATCAGGTGATGCTGCCAGTCGATTCGCAGAATTGCGAGCAGAATGGAGGTGAGGACGATCGTCTCAACTGCTGACCAGGTGGCGCCTTGGAAAACCAGCGCCAGAGTTGTCAACGCCGCGGCGCCGAGCTGAGTGGCGAGATTTGGGCGGTCAATTCCATGGGAATCGGTGCGAGCCCCAAGGAAGGGCACGAGCTGGCGTGAATCGGGTTCGCCGGTGGCCGTTGCCAGCGGCGGGCCGAAAATGTTGACCTCAGCCGGCAGACGGGTTGCCAGCACATTGATCAGGCTGCCGATCAAACCACCGATGACGAGCCCCAGTACAACGATGAGCAGATACTCCAACGGTCAAATTTCCTAACGCAAAGAAACAGGAAACGCGTGATTCTCCGATCACACTGTAGCAACCAGTGCCGTCAAAGTCCGTGGCAAAGAAGTCATGGATTGTTGATCTGGAGCAAGCCGCGAAAGCAGTGACAGTCATCTCGACCGCAGTGGATAGATCTCTTCGCTGACGAAGCATCGGCGGACCCCAGATCTCTGCGACCCAGAGGGTGCGCCGCGGTCGAGATGACCGTTGTATCCGATTGGTTCCGCTATATGATCTAGCCGCGCGAGTCGCGGGCAGTCACAGCAGCATCCAGCATGATCTGTACAGGCGCGGGTTGCGCTGTCCAGAGCTCAAAGGAGCGCGCTCCCTGGTGCACGAGCATCGCCAGCCCGTCCATGGTTTGTAGACCGTGTTGCTCGGCTTGTTGCAGGAAATTCGTCTTGCGGTAGGTGAGGTCGTAGGCGAGTGTTGATGCGTCCACGCTTGAAAATATGATGGGATCGATCGGGAGTTGATCGTCGTTCCAGCCAATAGACGTTGCGTTGATGAGCAGGCACGCCTCGGAGGCGATCGCAACGGATTCGTTGATCCCACAGATTGAGATACGTGGGTCGTCCAGGTCTGAAGCGAGACGCTCCGCTCGGGAGGGGGTCCGGTTTGCCACGATTACCCGCTTAATGTCGCTCTCGAGCAGGGCGACGACCACACCACGGGCGGCCCCGCCAGCGCCAAGAATGATCGCTAACGATGTATCGAAAGGGAAATCTTTGGCTCGCAGCGACTCCGCGAATCCAAACACGTCCGTATTTTCACCGTACAGCCGGCCACTATCGCAGATGATGGTGTTAACGGCTCCCGCTCGTTCGGCGACCGCCGAGCGCTCGTCAACGGCATCAAAGAAAAACTCTTTGTGGGGCACGGTGACGTTCGCGCCGCTAAACCCGCCACCGCGCAGCTGGCGCATTCGTTCGTCTAGCTCGCCAGAGGGAGTGTGCAGCAATTCGTAACGAATCGGGATTCCACAGACGTCAAATGCGGCCTGCTGGAACGCGGGCGAGAGCGAGTGGGCTACTGGATCACCGATCAATCCGATACGGCCGATGTTGGGCAAGGACGCCATGGTTCGCTCCTTCACCTAGCGATATTGTTCGATATTACGCTGGTGTTCGTCGAAAGTGGTGGCAAAGGCGTGCGAACCGTCTCCAGTGGCGACAAAGAACAGGAAGTCAGTGTCCGTTGGATCAAGGGCCGCCTCAATCGATGCCAGGCCGGGGTTGCAGATCGGGCCGGGCGGCAAGTTCGGATTGAGATAGGTATTATAGCGGCCGTCCCTGCGCAAGTCTTCGGGGGTCAATACCGGCCACCAGTCACCGGCCACCCCATGCTCATATTGAACGGTGGGGTCGGCCTGGAGTGGCATATTAGCAATGATCCGATTGGTGTACACCGAACTGATGACGGGACGCTCGTCCTCAACAGCGGCCTCGCGCTCGACAATTGAGGCAAGTGTGATGGTCTGGTGCAACGTAAGCCCGATGGCCGCAGCGCCACTGCGAAGTTCGAATGGCACGCGATCGTCGAAGGTTTGCAGCAGAATGCTGATGATGTCTTCCGGGGTGCTATCGGTTCGAAAGCTGTAGGTATCCGGAAAGAGATAGCCCTCAAGCCCTACGCTGCTCGGCCGGGTGTGCAGAAAATCGAACTCGTTGTTCCAGCGTGCGAGACGCGTGGCGTTCATGAAGTCGTCAACGGTCGCGATAAGCCCGGCTTCGATTAACACTTCCGCGTACTGTTCGCTTCTCCAACCTTCGATGAACTGCACGGTAACTTCCTGGATCGAGGCCGCGTCCTCGGATGTAAGTGTGTCGATAATCTTTGATGTGGTCATGCTCGTGTCAAGAGTATGCTCGCCGGCTACGATATCCTGGTCGTCACCAGACAGACCGACCAGAAAGCGAAAGTAGGAGGGCGAGCGGATCAGTTCGCTAGCATGTAAACGAGTTGCAATCGAGTTGACGGATTCGTCCTGTTCGACAACGAAGGCGACTTCGCGGCCCGCTTCGTCCTGGGCGCTGTTGAGATAATGGGTGAGGATGCGCTGGGTAACAAAGACGATTGAGATCGCCAGAATAGCGACTGACGCGATAACGGCTATCTGACGGGACGGTTGCGGCAAGTGGAACACCTCGCACGAATACAGACACCGGACGAAGCCGTCGAAGTTGAAAGTGTAGCAACGGCGCGGGATCGTCACAACGAGCGCCGGCTGACGGCCGGTCTCAAGGTGGTGGTGATTCTTGGACCGACCGCCACCGGCAAGAGTGGTTTAGCCTTGAAGGTTGCGGAGCGGTTCGATTCCGAGGTGGTGAGCGCCGATTCGCGCTATCTGTATCGTGGGATGGATATCGGCACCGCCAAGCCATCCCTCGCGGAACTTGCGAGCGTGCCGCATCATCTGGTGAACGTTGTTGAGCCGCAGGATGATTTCTCGCTCGCGACGTTCCTGGACAATGCTTTTGCGGCGGTAGAAGATGTTGGAGCGCGAGGGCTGTTGCCAATCGTTGCAGGCGGCACACCGCTCTATCTGCGCGCGTTCCTGCAAGGGTGGAGCGTGCCGCGCATTGCACCTGATGAAAAATTGCGGGCCGATCTGGAGCTGCGAGAGACGTCGGAGTTGTTCAAGGCTGTGCAAGACGTTGACCCCTCATCAGCGGGGCGCATCGGTCCAACCAACAAACGGAGACTCATCCGGGCTTTGGAGGTATTCAAGGCCTCGGGCCAGCCAATGAGTGACCTGGAAGGCAAACAGTCTCCTCCATACCGTATTCTCGTCCTCGGGCTCAGGCAAGCGCGGGAAGCGCTCTACCAGCGTATCGACGAGCGAGTTCGCTGGATGTTCGCTAATGGATTGCTGGAGGAGGCACATGAACTCCTTGCCCGTGGGGTGACGCCGGACGCTTCGGCCATGAGCGCAATTGGGTATCCGGAGGCCCGAGCGGTCGTGCGCGGTGAGCTTGATCTTGAGGAAGCAATCCAGCGGGCAAGCTTCAAGACACACCGCTACGTGAGGCACCAGGAAACATGGTTCCGGCGGTTCGAGAATGTCCACTGGCTCGACAGCGCCTCCTCGGATTACGTGGACGAGGCGCTGTCGCTTGTCGGACGCTTTATTGACGATCAGGCAGGCGTGATCGTTGAACCGGACCCCGCGGATTTCTGAACGGCTTTCCAGACGGTTTGCAGGCGGGAGGCTGAACCGGTCATCGGCGCATCGTCAAGCGCATTGGCGCGTTGCAGCAAGCGTTCGCCGAGATCTTCCCACCAACCGTGAACGCGAGACCCGGCTTCGAAGGGCGCAACGGTGACGGCTTGCCTGGTTGGCTCGGCTCTCAGCACCTGTTCCGACCCGGTGGCTTCGATCAAGAGCTCGCTGGTGTTGGGCGGATCTGCTGTAGCAAGCGCTTCCAGGGTAATGATGATCGCGTCGACAGTGAGCGTCACAAACCACGCGTCGTCTTCGGCCAGCAGCGACGCCTTGCGAGCCCAGACACGCGTGACGTCGCCCTGAACGATCTCCAGTGTGACTGCCAGTAGGGGTAGCAGCGCATCATTGGCAACGTGCTCAGAGCTCGTCCTCCGCGGCAGGCGATACGAACCGTAACAGCCGTAGAGCGCCCCGGCCTCGCCAGCGTGTGTGGCGCGGCGAACCTCGTCGACAACCTGATAGGCGAGGAGATGGGGAATGATCTTGCCCGAGTTCGCCACAAGCATCGCCCTCCCGGTTGAGATTGAGCCCCCGGGAATTGTCTCGGCGTCGGTAATGACGACCGTATCGAGCGCCGGCTGAACGTAGGTTTGGGCTTGCCGGAGAGAGTCCGCCAGCGGGTCTCCTCCGATGATGTGCCAGGAGTACTGTTCCATGACTTATTCGCCTCCGTTACCAAGTGGCAGGGCCACCGGCTGGCGGCGCTCGCTTGACTGTACTGCCGCGACTGAGAGCTCAACTGCGCCACGCGCGTCGTGCGGCGAGAGTGGAGGCGGCGTGTCGTCCAGAATGGCCCGGACGAAGGCTTCAACCTCAGTGACATAGGCCCGGTCGACGTGTAGCAGGGTTGGAAAATTCATCTTCTGCGTCAGCCCGGTCATGTCGGCGACTGTGAGCGGGCTCATCGGAGGATCGGTGGCCTGAATGCGTCCCTCGCGGCCGATAACCTCCATCATGTGGAAGTAGGGATAGCCGCGCGGGAGCTGATTGACGATCTCGGCCGCGCCGATGGCTCCGTTGTCAAACTCAACGGTGTAGCTAATCATGTCGGGCACTTCCGCGCCGTCGGTGACGATCCTCGCCTCGGCGTAGACCGAGACAGGGTTGCGTCCGATAAACCAGCGCGCCAGGTCTGTCTCGTGGACGGCATTCGTTAGCGCTGCCCCCTGGGTATATTTCGCGTTGGCGATCCAGGGGAGCTCACCTTCTGGAGTCCAGTAGCCGGTGCCGAGGTTGAGCGAGTCGTACATCGAGCGCGGACGGCGCTCGTTCTCGCGCACATAGCGCACTTCGCCGATGCTGCCGCGCTCGATGGCTGCTCGAATCTGGCGATAGCGGCCAGTAAAGCGGCGAGAATGAGCGATCATCAGCTTGACGTTGGCTCGCTCGCAAGCTGAGATCATGCGGTCGGCCTCTTCCACCGACGAGCTCATGGGCTTTTCGCACAGGACATGCACGCCGGCTGCAGCAGCGGCTTCGGTCTGTTCAGCATGCAGGAACTCCGGCGTGCAGATGTCAACGAAATCGAGATCGCCTCGGCTGAGGAGATCCTGATATCCGCTATAGTAGGCTTGCGCGCCGAACTCGCGGGCGGCACGCCGCGCGTTTTCCTCGCGGATATCTGCCACGGCGACGAGTTCGACAAGGTGGCTGAGGGTTCGAATGGCGGGCAGATGGGCGCTGAACGCGATCGTTCCCGCGCCGATGAGCCCAACTCGCAACCGTTTAGTGTCAGTCACGTCTGATCCCTTCTGTTTGACGTCGCGGCATCATAGGGTGTTCGGCGGTCAAGGGCAAGCCTGGCGAAGGAGTCACGGTTGGTTCCAGCCCAAGCACAAGGCGCATTGATCGGCTGGTATCTCCAGCACCGGCGTGATCTACCCTGGCGGCAGACTCGCGATCCATATCGGATTCTGGTGTCCGAGATCATGCTGCAGCAGACCCAGGCCGAACGGGTTGTACCGAAATATCATGAGTTCCTGCGCCTGTTCCCATCCGTTGAGGCGCTGGCGGATGCGCCGGCCAGCGAGGTGATCCGCGCCTGGGCTGGGCTGGGCTACAACCGCAGGGCGTTGAACCTGCAGCGCGCCTGCCGGGCCGTGGTCGAGCGGTTTGAAGGAATGATGCCTGATTCGGTCGCAGACTTGCTGTCGTTACCCGGCGTTGGCCCTTACACCGCTGGGGCCATTGCCTGCTTCGCGTTTGAGCAAGACGTTGGGTTCGTTGACACGAATATCCGTCGAGTGCTGCACCGCCTGGTCCTTGGTCCAGAGATTCCAACGCCACTGGCGACCACTCGAGAGATCGACGCGCTGGCGGCCAGGGTGGTTCCTTCGGGACGTGGCTACGAATGGAACCAGGCGTTGATGGAGCTTGGCGCAACCGTCTGCCGGGCGAGGTCTACCGAGTGCGAGCGCTGTCCGGTGACCGAGTGGTGCGTTTCGTCCGGGATGATGCAGGGTTCGTTTGCCGAGCGTGTGGTTAAGCGGCCCGGGAAGGCAATTCCGTTCGAGCATACAAGCCGTTACTTCAGAGGCAGGATCATCGACCGCTTGCGGGACGCGCCACTGCGCGGCCTGACTGCCAGGGAGCTGGCTCTGGCGATCGACTCCGAGCGCGATCCTGACGAGCCGGCCTGGACCTGTCTGTTCTTATCAGGTCTTTCAAAAGATGGGCTGGTGGTGAGCTCAAAAGTGAGCGGCGGAGTTCGGGAGGACTCGGCGCTCTATGATGACGCCGAGTCCCTGGAGCCCGAACGATTTCGTTTGCCGGATTAGATTCTCGCTGGTCTAGTCGTTGCTTTTGCCGCCGGCTTTTAACAGCGCCGAGACCTTCAACGGCAGGCCGAAGAGGGTGATGAAGCCCTTGGCATCGGAGTGGTCGTAGTCGGCGCTTGCGCCGAAGGTGGCGAAGTCCTCTGAGTACAGGGAGTGTGGCGATCGGCGGCCGGTGACGATGCAGTTGCCCTTGTAGAGCTTGAGTCGCACGTCGCCGCTGTTGGTCTTCTGGGTCGAATCCACGAAGGCGTCCAGCGCCTCGCGCAGCGGCACGAACCAGAGGCCGTCGTAGGCGAGTTCAGCATAACGCTGGGCGATGAGGTCTTTGTAGTGCAAGGTCGAGCGATCCAGCGTGATCGCTTCAAGCTCCTTGTGGGCCGTGGAGAGGATCGTGGCGCCCGGCTGCTCATAGATACCGCGGCTCTTCATGCCCACCAGACGGTTCTCGACCAGATCTACCCGTCCAACACCGTGCTCGCCACCGATGGTATTCAACGCGTCAACGAGATCAACCGGTGACATTTTCTGGCCGTCCAGGGCGAAAGGCCAGCCTTCCTCAAAGCTCAAGGTGACCTCGACCGGCTTGTCGGGGGCGTCCTCTGGATCGACGGTTATGCCAAAGATGTCTTTCGGTGGCGTCAACCACGGGTCCTCGAGTTGACCCCCCTCGTGCGAGAAGTGCCACATGTTGCGGTCGCGGCTGTAGATGTTCTCCTTCGAGGCGCGGATCGGGATCATGTGCTCCTCCGCGTACTCGATGGCGTCCTCTCGGGAGGTGATGTTCCATTCGCGCCAGGGGGCGATAACGGCCATCTGCGGCGCGAGGGCCTGGTAGGTCAGCTCGAAGCGCACCTGATCGTTGCCCTTGCCAGTGCAGCCGTGCGAGAGGGCGTCTGCGCCTTCCTGCAGGGCGATTTCCACCTGGTGCTTGGCGATAACCGGACGCGCAAAGCTGGTGCCGAGCAAGTATTTACGCTCGTAGAGCGCGCCGGCCCGCAGCGTTGGGAATGCGTACTCGGTCAGGAACTCATGGCGCAGGTCGTGGACGAAGAGCTTCGACGCGCCACTCTGCAGCGCCTTCTCTTCGAGGCCGTCAAGCTCAGCCTCCTGGCCGACATCGGCCGCGAAGGCGATGACTTCGCAGTGGTATTCGTTCTTGAGCCAGGGGATGATGATCGAGGTGTCAAGCCCGCCGGAGTAGGCGAGGACGGCTTTTGTGACCTTGGGTTTGGCAGTCATTTTGGAGATCTCACTTTCGGTACGAGAAGCGACTGGCAGCAAAAAAGACGTTAGCCCTTCACACGGAAGGGCGGCGCGGTGCGCCTGCTGCGCCTGAATCGTCTCAACCGTAGGTTCATGAACTCCACACATATCTCGTGCCAGCATGCCGACTTCGACACAATCTGGAACCGTACCATCTGGCCAAGAGGGAGGTCAACGCGATCAGAGCGCCCGCAGGCGTTTCGAGCGCACGGCGAGAATTGTCGTGAGGATTGATGAGATGACCGCGCCAGCTGCGACGGCGAACGGCGCCCCCCAGATTTCGGCTGCCAGTCCCATCGGGAGCCCACCCAGAGGCATGAGTCCAAAGGTAATCATGTAGACGCCGGTGACTCTGCCGCGCACATCGTCGGTTACGTTCAAATGCAGCAACGTGTTATTGAGTGACATGTAAGCCGACCCGACCAGGCTGCCGGTAAAGATCATCGCGCCCGAGAGGACAACCCGTTCCGAGTAGGCAAACGTGACCACGACAACCCCGTAGGCGATGGTGGTCAGGAGCAGGAACATGCCCTTGCGACGCAGCTTCGCCGCTGGTGCGCTGAGCAGCCCACCAGTGACCGCGCCCACTCCACTCACTGCCATGAGGATGCCCATCCCGCTCGGACCGGTGTTGAGAATGTCGCGGGCGAACACCGGCAGCAGTTGCAGATACGGGAAAACGAAGAGCATGGGGATTGCCGCCAACAGCGTGAGATCCATGAGGACCGGCGATTGACGGACATAGCGGAACCCGTCGAGCAGGCCGCCCCGAATGACGGGCGCGGCTTTCGATGCGGCGGGAGTTATTGCTAATGAGAATGTCAAGAAAAGCGCGATGCCAAGCATGAACGCCTGGAAGACAAACGCTCCTCCAACTCCGACGAACCCGATGATGACACCGGCGATCGACGGACCAACGATCCTTGACGCATTCTGTCCGGCGGTATTGAGCGCGATGGCACTCGCCAGGTTGATGCGCGAGACCATACCTGGAACCATGGTTTGACGCGCCGCATTGTTAAGCGCCATGCCGCCGCCGTTGAGAAATGCGCCAACCAGAAGATGCCAGGGCTGCGCGATATTCAAGATGGCGAGCGCGGACAGCATGACGCCGATCAGCGCGAGTCCCACCTGGCACCAGATGAGAATCTTGCGGCGATCGTAGCGGTCAAGGATCACGCCCGCCGGAACCGCGACGAGCAACATTGGCACTCCGCCGAAAAAGCCGACCAATCCGACCCAGAATGGCGAGTCGGTCAGCACCAGCATCAGCCAGCCGAGGGATACATTGAGTATCCATTGTCCGGCCTGGGTGAAGATGGTTCCAAGCCAGAGATAGCGGAAATCTGAAAAGCGGCGCAGGAGCTCGATCATCGCGAGCGGTGCTTCGGCTTCCTCTGTCGCTGGAGCAGGAGGTAAGACAGTTACCGGAGGGACTCGATCCTTGGCCACGTCTCGTCTCTCACGCTGGGGCTTAAACCGCGCCAACCTGGAGCGCAAGGGCGAAGGATACGCCTCCAGAGCTTGCAGCACCACCGAGACGCGGTGAAAT
Organism: Chloroflexia bacterium; assembly: GCA_013696045.1. Classification (GTDB taxonomy): domain Bacteria; phylum Chloroflexota; class Chloroflexia; order Thermomicrobiales; family CFX8; genus JACCZH01. The sequence continues at coordinate 5,073 of JACCZH010000351.1, read as the reverse complement.
GGTTAGCGCGCCGAGTCCCCCGGCTCGAACAGCAGGATTGCCAATGCGGCGCCGCAGACGATCGCCAGCGGTAGTGCCTGACTCATTACCGATCCCATCTGGACATTGAGGCCGGACGCGAGCGCCAGAGAAACGATGACAATGCAGCAGGTGAAGAGTGTCATCAAAGCGATCTGGCGGCTAGCTTGCTGTGTCATGGTGGGGCTCCTTGACCTGTGTTCGTGTAGTCGAACATCTGAGTCGAACAAATGTACGTACACTATAGAACGGGCGTTCTAAATTGTCAAGGGGGTCGCATGCTTGACGATGGCTCGTGACGTGGTCATGGGTCGAAACCGTAGGGGCGAGTCAGCGCCTCGTCCCTACGAATGTCACGAGTTCCTGAGCAAGGAAATGGTTACCCAATCGTCGGCCAGAAGCCTTTGGGCTGGTCGCGAATCATCTGAACGTCAGCTTCGACCATGGCGCCGATCATCTGCTCGAAGCTGACTTCAGGCTTCCAGCCAAGCTCAGAGCGGGCTTTCTCGGAGTCGCCAATCAACAGGTCGACCTCGGCTGGGCGGAAGAAGCGCTCGTCTATCACGACGTGCTCCCGCCAATCCAGTCCAGCCGTCTCGAAGGCGATCTCGCACAACCGCTGGACGGTGTGGGTGCGTCCGGTGGCAATGACATAATCTTCCGGCGTGTCGTGTTGCAGCATCAACCACATTGCGCGCACATAGTCGCCGGCGAAACCCCAGTCGCGCTGGGCTTCCAGATTTCCGAGCGGGAGAGTGGTGACCAGCCCAGCCTTGATCTTGGCAACGTGGTGGGTAACTTTACGGGTCACGAACTCCAAACCTCGCCGTGGACTCTCATGATTGAACAGGATGCCCGACACCGCAAACATGTCGTAGGACTCGCGGTAGTTGACGGTGATCCAGTGACCGTAAAGCTTGGAGACGCCATAGGGTGAGCGTGGGTAGAATGGCGTGTTCTCATTCTGTGGCACTTCCTGGACCTTGCCGAACATCTCAGACGACGAGGCCTGGTAGACGCGCGCGTCAGGCTTGGCGAGACGCACTGCTTCCAGCACGCGGGTGACGCCCAGCGCGGTGAACTCACCTGTTAGGACCGGCTGTTGCCACGAGGTCGGGACGAAGGACTGGGCGGCCAGATTGTAGACCTCGTCTGGCTCAAAGCGCTGGATCAGATCGATCAGCGAGTTCTGGTCGAGGAGATCGCCGTGGACGAGCTCTATGCGATCCTGGAGGTGGGCGATGCGGCCGACGGTTTCGGTGCTGGTGCGCCGCATCATGCCGATGACTCTGTAGCCCTGATCGAGCAGGAACTCGGCCAGATACGATCCATCCTGTCCCGTAACACCAGTAATGAGTGCCGTTTTTTCCGCGCCAGCCGTCATTGTTGCCTGTTGCCCTTCTTCGCCCTCCCAGGGGCATTCCCTTTGCCAGATTCGATGATAGACTGGCGCAATTGATGGTACACAACGAGAGGCCGTTCGTGACAAAACGATCGCTGCGATTCACCAAGATGCACGGTGCCGGCAATGACTTCGTTCTGGCGGACGGCGAGGATCTTCCGATGCCTGAGCGGGCGGCCTGGAGCGTCGCTCTGTGCCGGAGACGATACTCCGTCGGCGCGGACGGGCTGATCCTGGTTACAAGGACCGGTGTTTCAACGGTCGAGGTTGATTTTTATAACCCAGACGGGTCACGCGCCGAAATGTGCGGAAACGGCAGCCGCTGCGCCGCGCGCTTCGCGGTTGAAACGTTAGGCGTAGAACCGAACCTGGCGATGGAGACGGTTTCCGGCGCCCTCGACGCCGTGTATTCAGGGCCGGAGAAGATCTCCGTGAAGATGCCGGCTCCGGAAAACTTCATGCCGGCTCACGCGACGGTCGACGGGCGCGACCTTCACCACGTCACTGTTGGTGTGCCGCATACCGTGGTTTTCATTGACTCGGTTGAGTTGTGGGACGATGAGCGATTGCGTGAATACGGGCGGCGCTTGCGTTTCGATACTGCTTTGTACCCAGCCGGGACAAACGTCAACATCGTGTATCAAGAGGGCAACCACAGCTGGCGGGTGCGCACCTACGAGCGCGGAGTTGAAGACATTACGCTGGCGTGCGGCACGGGAAACACCGCAACTGCGTTCGTGGCAGCTGAGCTTGGCCTCGGAGAATTCCCGTTCGCGATGTCGGTCGACGGCGGCAAATTGGGTATCGAACTGCGGGGTGACGATTTATGGCTTGTCGGGCCGGCACGAGTTGTCGCGGTTGGTGAGACAACCCCAGAAGCGTTGCTGGACGACTAGCGTGCCGACTGACCGCATTCCGGAGGCGGTTCTCAGCCGGATATGGAACGAAGGTTGGCACAGCCGGGAGCTGCGAACGACCGATGGACGCCGTGTAGCGGTTGTCTATCGTGGAGTCTGGACGCACTCAAACGGGCCTGATTTCCGCGATGCGATGATTGAGATCGACGGCCGGCTCGCGCAAGGCGCTGTTGAGCTGCATGTTCGCGAATCCGACTGGGTATCGCACGGGCATCAATTCGACACGGCGTACGACGCGGTCATTCTGCACGTGGTTCTCGAAAACGACCTGCTGCATCCATCCTCCGGCCCGGCTGGCGCGGCAATCCCGACGGTGAAGATCGCGCCATTTCTACATGGCTCGATCGAGCAATTCATGTCAACGATTGTCCCGCTGGATCTAGGAAATCTCGGGCAACGTGCCTGCCTGCCAACTTTGGCCGGCGAACGCCCGGAGGAGATTCGATCGGTGTTGCGGCGCGAGGGCTGGAGGAGGTTGGTCCAAAAGCAGCTGCGCTTTCAGCAGGAGATGATGGCCCGCTCGGCCGGCGAGACGCTCTACCGGGGCATGCTCGATAGCCTCGGATTGTCGGGTAACCGGTCAGGTATGGAAGCCGTCGCGGATCGGTTGCCGTTGATAATGATTGAACGCATTGCTGTTGAACTTGGAGTGAAGGGTCTCAGCGCTGCGTTCCTGGGGACCGGAGGTTTTCTACCGTTGTCGCCAGGGCATCAGGCTCTGGTAAGCGAGCAAACAGTTGACACTTCCCAGATTGAGAGCTGTTGGCAGGCGCTGGTGCAGGAGTATGGGCTCTCGCTAACGTCTGCACCGGTATGGAACCTCAACCGGGTACGTCCGCTGAACCATCCAGCCCGGAGGCTGGCGTCGATGGCCGGGCTGCTAAACGTTGCCGCTGCCGATGGCTTGCTGGCCTATCTTATGCGCTTGCCGCTTGACGACGGCGCGAGCTGGGATCGGTGGCTCGCGAGCGCCCAACCGGCCATTGGCGAGTCACGCCGGCGGCAAATCGTGGTGAACACGCTCGCGCCGTTCGTTGCGGCCTACGCTGACGCCACGGGAGATCAGTCGTTGATGGAGCAGATTGGCGTAGTATGGGAGCAGTTACCGGGCGGGGTGGATGACGATGTGGCACGAAAGACGATCAAGCAAATCGTAGGAGAGCGCCGGTTCCAGGTGAGAAGCGCCCTGGAGGTTCAGGGTCTGCATCAGATCGGCCGGCAGGGGTGCGCACACCTGCGCTGCTTCGAGTGTCCCATCGCCGCGCTGGCGGTGCAGTTTGAGGAGCAGCGGTTCAGCGGCTAACACGGCGTCCGAGCCCAGTGCCCATCTGCTCCAGCAGAACAAGGCCCTCGATCTCGACAAACTCATACATGCGCATGAGAGCCTGCATCTCGGGATCGGTGTGGCGGTAGAGTCCCTCCATTAAGCCCTGTGCAACAACTGGCTCGAACTCCTTGGAAAACTTGTTGTTCTGGATGCCGATGAAGAGCTTGTAGAGGTCCACGAGCTCGGTTGTCGAGATGCGGGTGTTGGTGTCTCCGATGAGGATTTTCCCGGCCGACATCCTCACCTTGAGCTTGTTCTCGACCGCGAAGCGGTTGAGCTGGTTCTCAAACTGGAGAGCAGCCCGCGAGTAATCAAAAAGCACAAGCTTCAGATAGATCGACTCGACGGCCTGATTGAACAGCTCGATGACCTTCACCCGGTTGGGCGGTATGGCCTCAATGTAGCCAAGCTGGGTGAGGTCGAAGAGCGCTTTGGCGGCCTCAAACTGGGTTACCCCGACGGATCGAGCGATTGACACGACATCGCTTTGTCCGTCGATCAACCGGAAGATGTCGGATAGACCTGGCTCAATCCTGGCGTGTGGCGGTCTCAGATGCTTGCGGAAAATCATGAAGACCGACGGTACGACAGGGCTCACCTCGATCCACTCATCGACCCGGCGGGTGCCCTCGATGATGAGGTGAGTACTGTCGATGTTGACTGCTACGCCACCCTCTTTGACAAGCTCGCCGGCCTTAAAGGTGAAGTAGCAGTTGCGCCACAGGAAGAGTGTGTAGATGGAGATCTCCAGCAGCTGGTCCTGGCAATGCTGGACATCGGCTGGAGTGATCGTTCCATCCTTTTGAAGGAGGCTGATGATCTCGGCGTCGGTGTAGGCGGAATTAACGGCGCGCTCGAGCGTGGCGCGGTCGACAATGCCGTTGCGCATCAGAAGATCAGGCATGGTTGGCAAGCGGCTGCCGGCGGCAACGTAGCTGATGCGGCCACGCTCGAACGAAATTGTGCGCGTGTTCCAACCCTGGATCATGGCCAGCGTGCCGGTTTTTTCGGTGTAGCTGAACATCTGGAAAATGTCTGAGATCGAGAACGCCCCCAGCTTGCCCTGGAGGTCGAGCTCCTCAACAACGCTGGCTCCCGGTAGCCCAACGCTGTCAAATGACGTCCTGTGTAATGCGCTCACCGGAATCCCTCTAGTCCGTGTTTACGACGACCCGATGCTCGATTTGAACTACATTCCCTGCGCTGTCCTCGGCTTCGATAAGGACAGAGTATTCGTCTGCCTCATCGTCGCGCAAGTCCAGAAGAAGCACGTAATGGCCATCACCCAGATCGACCGGTGTCTGGGTCGAGCGGCCGTCCAGACTGACACGCACTTGCGCTATATTTACGTTGTCGGCGATCTCCAACTGTAAGGTTGGCGTGCGCCGCGTAGCCTCTGGGTCGGAGAC
>JACCZH010000344.1 GCA_013696045.1 Chloroflexia bacterium | reverse complement strand
CGCTCAAGCCTGCTTGAGGTGCTCGGCCTTGATTACATCAAGACCGCGCGCTCCAAGGGACTCACCGAACAGGTCGTGGTGTACCGGCATGCGCTGAAAAACGCCCTGATTCCAGTCATTACGATTCTTGGTCTGGAGTTTGGCACACTACTGGGCGGAGCAATTATCACTGAGACAGTGTTTTCCTGGCCAGGTGTTGGCCGGTTGATCATCACGGCAATTAACCAGCGTGATTTCCCGCTGGTTGTTGGCGCGGTCACAATAATCGCGACGCTATTCGTCTTCCTGAATCTGGTGGTCGATCTTCTCTACGGTGTTATCGACCCACGAGTTCGATACAGCTAAATGAAATCGTCCAGGAGAGACACAATCCATACGAGGAGCAGTAATGGCAGACCGTGACGAGAGCGTTGCAAATCCAGCGATGGTTGGTTCCTCGCAGTCTCTGGCCGATTTTGGGCGAGAGCGATCCAGCCGGCACAGGACGCCGAAAATGGTGCGTAGCCTGTTCAAAAACAAGCTGGCGGTCATTGGCGTCGTTATTCTATTTGTGATGATCGTCGCCGCCGTCGCTGCCCCGGTTCTAACCGACCACAATCCCCGGGCGGGACGCATCATCGAGAGCAAGACGCCTCCGGTCTGGTCCGAGGGCGGATCACGAGATCACTTGCTTGGCACCGACGCTCTGGGGCGCGATATTCTGACGCGCATTCTCTACGGAGCGCGCATCTCGCTTGCTGTTGGTGTGTCGGCAGTGTTGATGGCCGGTGTTATCGGCATTTCATTGGGCTTGTTATCGGGCTACTACGGAGGCCGGCTGGATGACGTCATCATGCGTATCGCGGACATCCAGCTCGCGATTCCCTTCATCCTGCTGGCCATCGCGATCCTGACAGCGCTTGGTCAGGGCCTGGACAAGATCATCATCACGCTGGGTATCTCTGGTTGGGTGACCTATGGACGCGTTGTCCGCGGCCAGGTGCTCTCCTGGCGTGAGAAAGAGTTCGTCGAGGCGGCTCGCGCGATCGGAGCGCGCAACATCTCGATCATGTTCAAGCACATCCTTCCGAACGTTGTGGCTTCCATTATTGTCATCGGCAGCTTCGCGGTTGCCAACACGATTCTGGCTGAGGCCTCGCTCTCGTTCCTCGGGCTGGGTGTATCGCCGGATGTGCCGACCTGGGGCGGTATGGTCTCAGCCGGCCGTGACCAGATCATCACCGGCGAATGGTGGATCTACACCTTCCCCGGCGTCGCCATCATGCTCACTGTCCTCGGCATCAACGTCGTTGGCGACTGGTTGCGTGACTATCTGGACCCGCGCCTGCAGTTGTAAGCTGCGAAAAGGCCATCAAGCATCATGGGCATCCCGAAATGGATGCCCATCATTGTTTCTGCGCGCGTACCGGCTAGTCGAGAACTGCCTGCCAGTCCGGCCTGAGCGGCCGTACTCCAAACTCTGCAATCGCCAGACGAATGACAGACCCTATTGTCACGAACCCTGTAGGTATGTGAACCTTATGGAATGTTCGTGGTAATACCTGAGTAGCGTCTGTAACGACGGCTCGGCCAACGTGGACATGTGGAAACGTCACTTCGCCCTGCCCTATGGCGTCAGGAGCCCAGTGGAAAGCCAGAACTTCCTGGCCTGTAGGAGTCGCGAGGACATAGAAGTACTTAGTCCTGGCTACAGTGAACGGATCTAGCGTTTCCCGACGCCTGAGAATCCGAAACTCTAGCGCAATGGAGATCGAAATTGGGATAGCGCCGCGCAAAGCGGTTGGCGCCATGCTGTTGAGCGCAATTGTGTGCGACGTGCCTATCGTCAAGCATGTCGTCGCTTGCCCGTGCTCAAGTGTAAGTCGTCAATGAGCGACACAGCTAATTGCCGCCCTCAAGTAAGTAACGAACTCTTGATAGGCTTCCTGAGGCGTTCGTCCTGCCAATCTGATTACTTGGGTGTAGTGAGTGGGATGAGCATCGACACTCGCATGACGCCGGAACAGTCAGTGCTGTTCTCGCCCGCTTCGCACTTCCTCAGGAATTCCTCACCGCTGATTCCCACGTACTCGCGCGCCATGCTATCAAGAATCTCAAGACCGTCTTCAGGGGTGACGTAATGGAAATCAACTCCGGTGTCCCCCCAGTCGAAATCTACTCCTGACGTGTCTACATCGATGGATTTCACGTGATTGTCCTTCTGTCATGCCGTGACCCAAATGATAGTGCGCGTGTGCCCGTTTAGCTACTCCAGCACTAGCCGGCTGAGTTCCGTCAACTCCGGCGAGGCGGGCTCCGCGCCGGCCCAGAGGTGCTGTGCCTGGCGCGCAGCGAATTGAGCATCGTCAGCCTTACCGGCACTGGATTGGGCGCATGCGAGCCAGTAGAAATCGCGGGCGGAGTGACGATGCTCCAGACGCTTGCGGAGCATGGCTTCAGCGTGTTCGTAGCGCTGGGTGCGCAGGTACGCTTGCAGCAGGGTGTCGTGGAAGACGGCTCGCTGCGCCTGGCTACCGCCCAGTGCGATGATGCGGTCGTTGATCGGCTCCATGTAGCGGATGGTGTCGTCGTATGCCTCGCGGCCGAACGCCTCAATGCCCTTGACGAGCGGCCATACCACATCGTCGACGAACGAGTTTCCATTCCTGGACATGCGCTTGAGCCCGTCAAGCAGGACATTCATGGTTGACTGATCCTGGGTGGCGGCCAATGCCAGCGCCGCATGTGCGTCTTGAAAAGCTACACCGGGATTGGCGGCCTGGTCGGCGGCGAAGGCGCGTACTTCGTTCCAGTCGCGTGCGCTGACGCCCTTGCCGTACAGCTCCATGCGCCAAAGCAGCGAGGTCGCGTCCGCGAGAGGCGGACCCAGTCCTCCAGCTTTCTCCAGCACGCTCGGCCGGATGCACTGCTCGTAGATCTCCTGGGCACGGGCGTAGCGGCCCTGGGTCAGCTCAAAGAGCGCCATGTGCCAGTTCAAGTGCGAGAAAAACGGCGCTCGGTCGCTGTAGCCAATGATCCAGTCGTTCAGGAACTCCAGCCCGCCGGAATAGTCGCTCGTTTCATAGAAAACGTGCGCCAAGTTGTGGGAGGCGTTACCGTTGCGCGGGTTGCCCTGCAACGAGCGCTCGGAATAGATGCGTGACTCCTCGAAGCGGTCCGATTCGTGCAGGTAAAACGAGCGCAGTCCCAGATAGAACCAGTCGTCGCCGTAGGCCGACTCGCGTTGCTCGATCTCGTCCAGCGTTTGCCTAATCCGTTCTTTCGATCCGCTGCTACTCATCAGCCCGGTGAACTGCTGCAGGATATGCACGTCACTTGGGAAGTCGTCCAGGTGCTCCCGCGCGAGCCGGAGCGCATTTGGCCCGTCGCCGTTCAGGCTTCGGTAGATGATGTCAATGTGCTGGCGCTCACGTCGGGATAGACCTCCGGAGGTTGCCATGGCGGCCTCTGCGCTGGCGCGAGCCTGCTCGGGCTGGCGTAGCCGTGACAGATGCGCCGCCAGCGCTGCGTGCGCCATGGCAAAACCCTCGTCGACCTGGGTCGCTTCGGCGAGCAGAATCTCGGCTCCGATGTTGCCGGAAAGTGCACGGTCCAGACCGTCGATATACATCTGGACCGCGTCGCCGGATGTCGTGGTGAGCGGGAGATTGTAGCGGTCGCGCATCGGGGTAGGTTGGGCCATGCTGGAGCTCCTTGCCATTTTGAGACGCGGATGGATTGTAACGGTCGGGTCAACCGTACGCATCCGGGTCCCGCATTGTCAATGGCGCGGAACCGGGGGACGGATTCCACATTTGGCCGGCCCCGGCCTTAGGTCGCTCCCGCCGCCTGCGATTGTGGTGTGTCAGGTTCGAGAACCAGATCGCTGGCCGGAGCGACGCTTTCAACGGCAACCTTGCGGATTATCGGGAAGTTAATCGCCACGACGCCGGCCAGAATGATCCCGAGCGCCAGGACGGTGCGGGTGTCAAGCAGCTCTCCGGCAAACATCCAGCCGAGCAGCACGGCAACGACCGGGTTGACGTAGGCGTAGGTCGATATCCTGGCCGGCGATTCAACAGTCATCAGCCACGTGTAGGCCGTGTACGCCACCAACGAGCCAAACGTCAGGAAGATGAGGGCCCAAATAGACGCCATCGAAACCTGGGTGATATCGAATCGTCGCCACTCACCCATACCCAGCCCCGCCACCATGAGCAGTGCGCCGCCGGTGAGCAGTTGCATCGCCGTCGAAAGGAGTGGACAGCTGGACATCCGCGCCTTGCGCGCATACAGCGAGCCGGCCGCCCAGGCAAACGACGCCAGGAGCATAACGAGCGCGCCGACGCGGTCGATGTTGACACCACCGGGCATGGCTGCCGGCCCAGTCAGAATCCCGATGCCGGCAAAGCCCGCGGCCAAACCGATTACGATTCTGCCCGTTGGCCGGCTGCCACCAGGGCGCAGCCAGTCAAGCAGCACAATCCAGAGCGGCACCGTAGTGGCCAGCATCGCTATGATTCCCGAAGGCACGCGCTGCTGCGCCCAGACAGCTCCGCCAGTGCCGAGCAGGATCAATGCGCCGCCGACAACGACCGCTGAGGTCCAGTTCACCGGCATTGGCCGGGCCGCGCCGCGACGACGCGCCCAGGCGTAGAGCAACCCGCCGGCAATGAGAAAGCGCACGCTGGCCATCATCAAAGGCGGCAGCGTGTCGATCGCGAAGCTGACCGCCAGGAATGTTGAACCCCAGATAAAATAGATAGCAAAAAAGGCCGCAAGCACCCGACCCCGGTGCGATGCGCTCAACGCGCTCACCCTCGCCACGCCTGTCCTCATAGATCTGCCCGGTTCAGGGGCAACACCGAGGTTTCCGCGATCGTTGTTTGGCAACGACCGGGTAACGGAACTATCACGCGGCTGGGAGCATTTTCGCCGTTTTCAGACCGGCCAAATTCCGGAGCCGCCGAATCATATAGATATGCGAACCCAGATGCAAGGGGATATGGCATGATTTTCAGTGAGAATTCTATCGAGGCTGGTGAGGCAGATGGTGTATGGCGCGAAGCGGGATTCAGATCAAGAAAGCAGATGATCTGGCGAAGATGCGTGAGTCGGGCAGGCTGGTCGCCAACGTCCTCGACATGCTCGCCGGTGAGGTCGAGGTGGGCGTGACAACCGGCCAGCTTGACGACCTCGCTGAAGCATTCATCCGTGACCACGGCGCAACACCCTCATTCAAGGGTTACCGGGGTTTTCCGCGCAGCATCTGCACCGCAGTCAACGATGAGGTCGTGCACGGCATCCCTGGCAATCGACCTCTGTTCGAGGGCGATATTATCGCGGTCGATGTTGGGGCAATTCTCGACGGCTGGCATGGGGACGCAACCCGTACCTTTGCCGTGGGAGAGATTGACGCTGAGTCACAACGATTGATGGATGTCTGCGCCGAGTCGCTTGAGCTGGGGATTGCTGCGGCGAGGGCCGGCAACCGGCTGACTGATATTTCCGCGGCGATCGAAGCACGGGTTGACGCTGACGGGTTCCAGGTGGTGCACGACCTCTTCGGTCACGGTGTCGGCCGCCAGTTGCATGAGGCGCCGATGCTGCCCCACTACGGTCCGGCGGGCAGCGGCCCCAAGCTCAAGCCCGGCATGGTCATCACGATCGAGCCAATGATTGTGGCCGGCTCCCGCGAGATGCTGCTGCTTGAAGATGGCTGGACGATCATGTCCCGTGACGGTTCGCGCTCCGCTCAATACGAGCACACGGTTGCAATTACCGACAACGGTCCATGGATTTTGACGTTGCCGTAACCGTGAGGGAAACGTTAAACGTTCGTATGGGCGAACGAACCATCACCCGTTCCAACTAATTCGTCGTTTCGTGAAGAATAGTGGCGTTTTGTGTGTCATCCTGAACGAAGCGGAGCGGAGTCGAACGGCTCCGTCTTCCCTATCTTGGTATGTGTCATGATTTGATCCTTCCATTTCGGTCAGGTTGACACCCAAATTGCTGTTCATCATCCTTGAACGCGCACATACGTTGAAGTGATTGGAACCGGTCGCTCTTACGAACGTGGCTCGATTAATGCTTGTCCTACGACGTACCGTCGGCGACCTCGCCCATGCGCTCTCGCCCTGGTCCAATCAACTCCTTCAACCGTGACTGGCAGCGGATAAAGTGCAGGTGGAAGCGGCGCTCGTCGCGGATAGGGGCCAGAATCTCGTCGGGGGCCAGTGGTCGGCCGGTCGCCTGGAGATGCACGGCGCGGTCGTAGACACGGTCGATGAAGCGCACGAAGCGGATGGCCTGGTCGCTGTCCTTTAACGTCTCGAATCCTTCAATCTGGATGACATCAACCTCTAGCAACCATGCGGCGTCGTACATCGGGTGGGTCTCATAAAGAAATTTCATGAGCTCAGGCCAGCTAAATGAGACGATCCGGTTCCCTACCCCGCCGATCTGCGTCGGACGCTCGGCTGCCGACTCGCGCCAGTCTTTTCCGTCAAGCTCCATGATGACAAAGCTGTCGGCGATCTCGCCCAGCTCGCGGGTGAACGGGTTATCGTAATAGCGTCCACCGGACATCGTGCCGGGACGGGCATTGGCGGTGGCGATGATGGTTGGCTGACCGGCGAGCATCGCTTGCAGGAGTGTGTTGAGCAGCATGATGTTGGCGGGATCATCCAGGTCAACCTCGTCGATGCAAACCAGTTGTCGGGTGGCC
>JACCZH010000316.1 GCA_013696045.1 Chloroflexia bacterium | reverse complement strand
GAGCTGTTGCGTCAACTGTTCAACCAGGGTACTGGTCCCGCGCCCGGACAGGATGCGGATGATGTGGCCGCACTGCATATACGGGCCAGTGAATGGTTTGAGGCGCAAGGGCTGGAGCCTGAAGCCTTTCAACATGCTATTGCTGCCAACGACATCGAGCGTGCCGAACGTCTGATAGATGGCAATGGTTCACCACTCTACGTACGTGGGCAGACAGTGCCCGTCCTGAACTGGTTGGAATCGTTGCCGGTCTCGACGCTGAATGCCCGGCCCTGGATGTGGATAACGTTTGCCACCGTGCTGTCCATCGTCGGCAAAGTCAGCCATGTCGAGCCGAATTTGCAGGCGGCCGAGTCGGCCATGGACAACGTCCAATCCATTGACATGAAACAGCATCTCGTCAACCGCATCGAGGAATTACGTGAGCTGTTAGGGATATTGACTGCCGACCCAATCCAGATGGACGCCACCATCGCCCGGACCAACCGGGTGGACCCCGGAACGTTGGCCGTTTCGCCCGCTGCACTCTGGAAGCTGGGGCTTGCATACTTCTATTCGGGAGAGCGACGTCCAGCGGTCAAGGCTTTTGTCAACGCGATCTCGGTCAGCGAAGCAACTGGCAATGTCCACGTTAATATTCTGGCGTCAACCAGTCTGGCCAGAGCCATTGAACTTGATAATGAGCTCACGCGCGCGGCTGAAACGTTCCGGCGTGTGCTCCGTCTGGTTGGCGATCCGCCAGGGCCGGTTGCCTGCGAAGCGTATGCTGGTCTGGCCCGCATTTTCTACGAGCGGAATGACCTGGAAGCTGCCCAGCAGCACGGGGAAAAGAGCCTTGAGCTGGCACGGCAGGTTGAAATTGCCAGCTTTGTAACCAGCGAGCTCGTCCTCGTTCACCTGCAACTCGCCGAGGGGGACACGAGCGCTGCCATTGCATCGTTAGCGCGTACCGCTGAAACGGTGGGAGACAAACGGTTCCGGTATCGGATGCCTGACGTTGTTGCCATGCAGGTTCTTGCATTCCTGAAACAGGGAAGACTTGAGGACGCCGCCCAGCTGGCCCGTCAACATGAGCTGCCGATGGCTCAGGCGAGGGTCTCCCTGGCGCAGGGAGACGCGTTGTCGGCGCTGGCAACCCTTGAGCCGCTGCGCCTCCAGTTGGAAGACAAAGGCTGGCAGAAGGAGCGGCTGGAGGTCATGCTGTTGCAGGCGCTCTCCCACTATGCAAACGACGATCAGGACGCAGCTATCCGGGTGTTGAGCGATGTGCTGGAGATTGCAGAGCCTGAAGGATTCGTCCGCACCTTCGTTGACGAGGGCGTGCCGATGGCGCAATTGCTTTCCCTGGCTGCTGCACGCGGGATCAGGCCGGACTATGTATCGAGGCTACGTGCTGCGCTGGGCGTAGAAGAACACGAGGCGGAAACCAAGTCTGCTCCGCTTCCTGTGAAACCTGTGCAGTCGCTTGCCGAACCGTTGAGTCAACGTGAACTGGAGATATTGCAGCTCATCGCCAACGGACTCTCCAACCGCCAGATTAGCGAGCGGCTGTTCCTCGCGCTGGCCACCGTGAAGGGCCACAACCGCAATATCTTCGGCAAGCTGCAGGTCGAGAGGCGCACCGAAGCTGTCGCACGCGCGCGCGAGCTAGGTCTGCTGTAATCGGAACGCCAGTTCGCCCGAACTTACCGACATCGTAGCGGAGCAATTATGGCGCTTAACTGGTTGAACCGGTCGCCCGTACGAAACACGGTGGTCGCTGCCCGGTACCGTTAATCGATTAAAACCTCATGATTGCGCCTTCGTGACCACCACAAGAAAACCACCAACCAATACTTAAGTATTGGTCTCAACACCTCACGTCCATTTTCCAAACACGCCTTTGGTGTCTGTGCTCAATACCGTGTTACCCCCATGATCTCATACATGAGCTAGTGACGCAGAACGGGATGAGCGTCCAGTGCGGAAAGGGGGAAAGGACGAAAGATCTACACCCGAACGCCAACCCAGTCCAACCGACTATCTATCAAATCAGGGTCAAGGGTCATCTAGGCCCCCAATGGACAGAGTGGTTTGAGGGATTGACCATCACGCTGGAAGACAAGGGCAACACGCTCTTGACCGGCCCGGTACTCGATCAGGCCGCACTACATGGATTGCTCAAGCGAGTACGTGATCTGGGAGTGCCATTGCTGTCGGTCATACGCGTTACATCAAATCAAGCAGATGCGCCAGATGCCTAGTAACAACTGAAGCCCGGTTCGCTAGAAAGGAACGCAGCCGATAACACCGCTACTCGACTTTTTCATCTTAGGAATCATCGAAAGGAAGCGAAATGATAACGGCAACTGGATTAACGAAGCGCTACGGGAGCACGGCCGCTGTGGACCACCTCACCTTCGAGGTGAAGCCCGGCATCGTTACAGGGTTCCTCGGTCCCAACGGAGCAGGAAAGACGACATCCATGCGGCTCATTCTCGGCCTGGATGCCGCGACTGAGGGTAGCGTGACAATCAACGGGCAATCGTACCGCGACAAGAAGGCGCCGATGCAGGAGGTTGGCGCGTTGATTGACCCGTCCGCGGTACACGGCGGACGCTCAGCCTACCATCACCTGCTCTGGCAGGCACAGGCAGGCAGTCTGCCCCGCCAGCGGGTTGACGACGTGCTCGACATGGTCGGCCTGACCGAAGTGGCGGGAAAGAAGGTCGGCTGATTCTCGCTCGGCATGCGCCAGCGCCTGGGTATCGCCTCGGCTCTGCTGGGCGACCCGCCGGTGCTGCTCTTCGACGAACCTGTGAACGGACTCGACCCAGAGGGCATCCAGTGGATTCGCACATTGATGCGGCAATTCGCTGGCGAGGGTCGAACCGTCTTCATCTCAAGCCACATCATGAACGAGATGGAGCAGACTGCGGATCACGTACTGGTTATCGGTCGGGGGCGACTGGTCGCGGACCTGTCCATGGATGAAATCACACAGCGCAGCGTGCAGAGTCACGTCAGGGTCGTCTCCTCACGGTCGCATGATCTCATTCCACATCTGGAGGAGAAGGGCGCGCTGGTCACGAATCGCATCCCTGACCAGTTGACCGTCTCAGGATTGGATGCCGCCTCGATCGGAGCCATCGCGTTCGAGCACGGCATCCCGTTGAACGAGCTCTCGACACAGCGCGCAAGCCTGGAGTCAGCCTACATGGAACTGACCAACGACAGCGTCGAGTTCCGCGCTGACAGTGGCTCCACAACCGACGTTTCTCATTTTCAAGTAATTGCCCGCTAGCTAGCGGAAGAAAGGGTTCACCACAATGACTGCTACTACCGTATCGACACAGACTGTTACCTCGCCCACGGAACCCGGCTTCGGAGCCACGCTGAATTCGGAGTGGACCAAGCTCCGATCGGTCCGTTCGACCTGGATCATCGTAGGGCTGGCAATCCTGCTTTCAATCGGGGTCTCCGCCCTTGTTTCGTCCGTAATTGGGGCTACCGTTAACGATTGGGAGGACTCGGGATTGGGGTCGTCCGGTCCTTCCGGTCCTGCCCAGTCCAGTATGAGCGGCATGCCATTCAGGCTCATTCTTCTCATTGTGCTCGGCGTGACCTCCGTCACCTCGGAGTACAGCTCCGGAATGATTCGAACAACCTTTGTCGTCAATCCTCGTCGCCTCCATGTATTGGCCGCCAAAGCCTTCATCGTTGGATTACTCGGAATAATGGTGGGCGCAATTACCGTTTCCGGAATGTTCCTGGTGGGTCAGGCAATTTTCAGCTCGTATGGACTCGAAACGGCCAGCATCACCGACTCCGAGACTGCGCGGTTTTTGATTGTCTTTGGTCTGGTGCAAGCCACGATCTACACGATGATTCCGTTTTCGATTGCCTGGCTTCTGAGAGGCACGGCCACTGCGATCACCGCGTCAATCGGTTTCCTCTTCCTGCCCTTTATGCTTGCGGGTAGCGTCCCCACCTGGGTGCAGGCGAACGTGCTCCGGTACATGCCGGATGTGGCGGCGGACAGCCTCGCCGGCTACACGGAGTCTGGTGCAACGACGTATCTAAGTCAGGCTCCAGCCATTGCCGTCGTCATCATCTGGCTCATTGGGTTGCTCATCGCCGCAGCGGTGGTTCTGAGCCAGCGTGATGTCTGAAGAATGCGCTGAAGACATGAAGAGGACAGTTCAACGCAGTGAGCAACAGCAACCTCGTTCATCAAAGAAAAGAGAAGACATGCGTGACACAGCCACGATTGAGCAGGAGAGAACCGTATTGCGGTGGGGCGGCCTGGCCGGGATTCTCGGTGGAATCGTCTTCATTCTCGTTTTCATCATCGTTGCCGCCTTTGTAGGAATGGACACCTTGCAACCCGAAGAATGGATCGAGAGGTTTCCCAACATCAGGGCGGCACGCACAGTAGAGAACAGTTTGTACCTTGTGGTCCTGATCCTGTGGGTCCCGCACTACCTCACCCTGTACCGTGCCCTCAGGGGAGCCAGCCTCGCGCCGGCGCTCTTCGGAAGCACCCTGGGCATACTGGGTCTCGTCATGCTTATAGCCGGGGCCCTGCCCCACGTCGCAACCGCGCCGCTCTCTGACCTGTACCACGCCCCTGGGGCAACTGCGGAGGATCAGGCGTCACTCGTTCTCATGTGGGAGGCCACCCAGGGCATCTTCAATGCTTTGCTCATCACCGGGCTCGTCATTCTGCCAGTAGGTCACATTACGCTTGGGTTAGCAATGCTCAAGTCCCCCGCTTTCGGC
>JACCZH010000289.1 GCA_013696045.1 Chloroflexia bacterium | reverse complement strand
CGAGTATGGAGCCGAAAGTGTACTGGCGTATTACTGACAACTGGCTTGAGCTTACCGTGCGTTTCGTCGTCCATGAGCGCGGAATTCGCGATCTCAAGGACGCCGCCAGCCGCGACATTCTGGCGGCGCTGGATGAAGCCGGCATCGGGATTGCTTCGGCCACTTACGATATCGTCGGCTTTCCGACCCTACGGGTGAGAAACGAGTCGCAGGCAGCGGAACAAGAATAGCCGGACTTCAGGAAGCCGTTGGCGGATACCAGAGCAATCCACGCCGTTCAGTCTCGGCGCGTAGCAGATAACCGCTGCCGGTGGTGACGTAGAGGGTTTTCAGATCGGCGTCCCCGAACGTGCAGTTGGTCGGGTAATCGACCGGCAGGGTATGGGTTTCCATTACCTCGCCGGTCGGGTTGAAGACGTAGATCAAGGGACCTGGACCACCTGCGTCGGACCCTGCGGTCGCGATGATGTTGCCTTCGATATCAAGACACATGCCGTCGATCCCGCGATGTGGGGAGAAGTCGTGCAGCACCTGATAGTCGCCAAGTGAGCCATCGCCATTCACCGGGTAGGCTCGCAGTTCGCGTTTGGAGCCCTCGTCATGCGGGCTCTCGGCGACGTACAGGGTCTGTCCATCCGGAGAAACCAGAATACCGTTCGGCCGAGTGGTATCGAACGTCACACGGGTTATTGGCCAGTTGCCCTGCTCAACAGGGTCAAGCCGGTAGACCGATTCATGGTCCAGTTCGAGTCCGTCACGATTGCCATAACGCGGGTCGGTGAACCAGATTCTGCCCGAGGCGTCGATAGCGAGATCGTTAGGGCTGTTGAGCCGTTGTCTTTCAAACGATGCCGCTAACACTTTGGTGCGCTCGCCTTCGTAGACGACAACGCGTCGCCCGCCACCCTCGCAGGCGTAGAGCTTGCCTTCCGTGTCGAACATCAGACCGTTGGCCTCGCTCGTCGATTCTCGGAAAATCCTGGTCTTGCCAGTTGCCGGATCGTAGCGGTGTATCCGGTTGTTGGCGATCTCGGTGAAGAGCAGCCCTTTGCCATCCCAGGCCGGTCCCTCTAGGAGCACCGGAAACTCAGCCAGAATATCGAACGTCCACTTTTCGGTCTGGCTCATCAGTGCTTCCTCTCGCCTTTCGTGTTCGCCATGTCAGCTAGACTGTAGCAGACAACTTCATGGAGCGAAAAGGAACGGAAGGACGGCCAATGACGGCAGGACAGAAGAAGCGGGTGCTCGTGACCGGCGCCGAGGGGACGATTGGCACGGCGATACGGAAATACCTAGGCGACCGCTACGAGCTTAGCGCGCTCACCCGCGAGCCGGTGGATTTTCCGAGCCATGTAGCCGATATCGCCGACCTGGACGCCATCCAGCCAGCCTTTGAGGGTATGGACGCTGTCATCCACATGGCGGCGTCGGCGGCGGTCGAGACACCCTGGGACGACATACTGCACAACAACCTGATCGGCACGCGCAACGTGTTTGAGGCTGCACATCGCGCCGGCGTTGAGCGGGTCGTGTTCGCGTCGTCGAACCACGCCATTGGCATGTATGAAATCGACGGCGCACCGTCGATCCATGAATTGGACGATCCGAGGGTCTACGATCACTCCGCTGAGCTGCGGCCGGATTCGCTCTACGGCGTCTCGAAAGTCTTTGGTGAGGCGCTGGGCCGCTATTATCTGGAGCGCTTTGGGTTGAAGGTGTACAACCTGAGAATCGGCTCGGTGCGGGCAGAAGACGACCCAAGGTCGGAGGCCGTCACCGCCTCATCCCCAGCTTTGATGGATCTCACCGTCGAGCAGCGCCTCGAGCGGATGCGGGCCACCTGGCTCAGCCAGCGCGACTGCACCCACCTGATCTCGCGCTGTCTGGATGTTGAGGATGTCGATTGGGCCGTCGTCTACGGCATCTCCAACAACCCGCGCCAGTTCTGGGACATCAGCCACGCCCGCGAGCTGCTCGGCTATGATCCTCAGGATAGCGCTCCGGAGTAGGATATATCGTTGTCATAATCGCAGTCTATGAAGTCCTTTCAACGCATCGAGCCATGCTATGATGCCGTCGCTTCACCTTGGGAGCAAGGGGGTTTTCGCTGCTTGACTAGATAGGATTTCGCGATGAGCCTGGAACGAGAGTACGCCTCATTATATGAACAGGTCATTCATGGACGGTTAACGCGTAGAACGGTTTTGAAACGCGGAGCGGCACTGGGGCTCTCTGCGTCGTCGATCTCGGCTCTGCTCGCTGCCTGCGGGAGTGAGGACGATGATCCCGGAGTTGGGGATACCTCCGCAAGCCCAACTGCCGACACTCCGGCTGCGTCGACGACGGAGCCCGACTCCGAAACGACCGAGGAAACCGATGCCGAGCCCACAAC
>JACCZH010000275.1 GCA_013696045.1 Chloroflexia bacterium | reverse complement strand
GGCTGACACAGCAGAAAAGACAGAGACCGCGACTGTGCTGCGTGAGGGTATTCAGCGTGTCGTGAACGATCTCCCGCTGGAAGAGCTTTAGGCTGTAGAGCGCTACGTGTCATATCTACGGGACTTGGCAAATGATCCTTTGCTACGCACGTTGCTAAACGCACCTTTCGACGACGAGCCGTGGACTGCTGAGGACGAGGCGGCGCTGGAAGAAGCGCGAGAAGACGTTCGCGCAGGCAGAGTCGTGTCCCATGAAGAAGTTGTCCGCAGCCTTAGAGAGAGACAGTGAACACGATCGTCGAGTGGACAGCTCGAGGCTGATCGGAAGTAGAAGCGCTCAGTAAACAAGCACATGATCGAGTCGTTGCTGCAGGTACACGACGTCGCCGATACAGGTCACGGCGACGTCAAGAGGCTCAAGACACCGGGAAACGAGTTCCGACTACGTGTCGGACAATATCGAGTAATCTTCGAATCAGAATATCAACCCGCCGCGCGTATCATCCGGATTCTCCGCGTCCTCTCGCGGGAGCGCGCTTACCGCGACTACGATTAGGCCGGCATCACCTCAAATGTCGCCGTCTCGGCCGGCGTTGGGGTGTCATCGGGGGCCGTGGCTACGTCAGTCTTGTACTTCTTGGCGCAGGCGGCGGTCACAGCCTTGGCCTCTTTAAGATCGGTCACGTGCCGGGCGACGACTGGAACACCCATGCCGGACATATTCAGCACAGCTTTGCCATGCGCGGCCAGATTCTTCGTCCAGTCGCGCCCCATACCGCCGCCGGAGCGGATGTAGAGTTTGCCGTCCAGCGGCGTAATCCAGATGACGACGTTGGTTGGCTTGGTGGTGATCCGCCCAAACGTCGTCAGCTCAATCTCACGCTCCCGCTCGGCTGCCTGGAGCACCGACGTGTCAAATTCCGCCATCTTGCATCCATCCTTTCTATCGCTATACATGCCAGTCTATCCTCTAAAGCGCGATGACGGTCGAAGCCATTCCGTCCACGATCGGCGGGTTCGTACTATCATGGCTGGACGAGACACGTTCCGTATAAAGGAAAGGGACCACAAACGTGAGTCACGAAGCCAAACTGCAAGAGCTCGGTCTTACTCTGCCACCAGTGCCGGCGCCGGGCGGCAACTATGTCCACGCCGTGCGCACCGGCAACCTGCTCTACCTCGCCGGCAAGGGTCCGTACACCGACGACGGCTCGCGGGCGACCGGCAAGGTCGGAGCCGATGTCAGCGTTGAGGATGCCTACAAGCACGCCCGCTCGGTGGGTCTCACCCTCATTGCGGTGATGCAGCAGGAGCTTGGCAGCATTGACAAGGTGAAGCAGATCGTCAAGGTGCTGGGCATGGTCAACGGCGCGCCCGACTTCGGCCAGCAGCCAGCCGTTATCAACGGCTGCTCCGACCTCTTCGTCGAAGTCTTCGGCGACTCCGGCCGCCACGCCCGCTCCGCCGTCGGCATGGGCTCCCTGCCCAACCAGATCACGGTCGAGATCGAGGTTATCATCGAGGTGGAGTAAGTATTTTCTCCAACGCACACAAAGACAGGCCCCGATTACGCGGGGCCTGTTGCGTTTCAGAGATCGCTGATGTTACTTCCCGGTGTTCACGAACTTGATGCACTGACCCTGGTTCATGAACGATGGGTCGCTAAATGCCGCCCAACCACCGTTCTTGCACTGATCCTTGTCGGTCGGCGCGGCTTCGAAATTATAGGTGGTGTCCATGCCATTGACACCGATAGTGAGTGCGTCGACATTGCCATCAAAACCGGTGCTCCAGCCGCTACCGGCTTTCAGGATGACTGCGCCGAGATCGGCATGGATTCCTGCATTTGGAAAGGCCGTGAGAACTTCCTGCCACGTGCAGGGGTTGCTCTGTGGACACACCGAGTTGCCTGGCGCGCGATT
The DNA here is from genome assembly GCA_013696045.1 of Chloroflexia bacterium. Taxonomy (GTDB): domain Bacteria; phylum Chloroflexota; class Chloroflexia; order Thermomicrobiales; family CFX8; genus JACCZH01. The sequence goes on along the minus strand of JACCZH010000275.1, from coordinate 5,077 downwards.
GAACCACCAGTTGCCCAACGGAGCGTTATCCTGCGGGTTCCATGTCTGCCAAACGCCGGTAAGCACAGGCGTCCCACTGTGATATGGCTCATAGACCATGCGCCCTTGGAACGTATCAACACCGTCGGCCAGGTCAAAGTCGATGTTGAACTGCAACGCGATTGCCAACGCCGGCCCACCTGATGCTCGGTATGTGCTGTATTCCAGATTGGTCATATCGGCCAGGGGTGTGCCCTGGAAGGCCGCCACAGCGAGCACCACGCCTCCGGCGCCATTCGGCACGGTGAGATTCGCGCTTCCAGCGCCAATCGGCGGGGTATCGGGGCCATTGACAAGCGCCCCTGTGCCCGTACCGGACTCGACAGCGAACACCCACCCTTGCATGTCACCCGGCGTGACATCCACTTGGGTTGACTGTGCCGCCACCGCTACGAACGACAGGCTCAAGACGCCTACAAGAACCACACTAAGGACCAACTTTCTCATGACTTCCCTTCCCAGATAAAACGAACCATCGGCCAGGACATACCCTCAGCCGGTTTCGCCACTTGCTCGGCCTCTCGCATGGGCGACCACATATGCGCGGGAGGGGTCATTGCATCTGAGTAATCTCAGCGTAGCCCAAACTACGCTTTTGTCAAGTCCTAATCAATGAACATAGTCCGTAGTCCCACACAAACAGTTATGAACGACGGTCGACAAACGGTCAGACCTCAAGTACAGGCAACTTCAACTGTGAGTTGATATACGCAGCCGGAGACACTATAGGCATCCCCGCACGCGCCGAAGATCGCGAAGTGGCCCAGCCGGGCGTCGATCCCATAGGGTCGAAGAGCTGGGCTGCGAAGAGGTTGCAAGGTCGCGCCGTCAATCTGGCTGATACGGCCGCAACGCTCGCACTCAAGATGGTGGTGCTCGCCGGCGCCAATTCGAACCGTCAACTGAAGGCCGGCGGCACGGTCATGTGGAGGGGCAAGATATTCGGCAACATGGCCGGCTTTGAGAAACGCATGCCACACCAGCTCAGCATCAGCAAGAGGTTTAGCCTCGCGACGGTGCTATCGATGGACCTGCTGCGCGACCTCTGCACCCGCTCCATCATCATGGACACCGGCCGGATCGCCATCGACGCTCCGACGGCGGAGATCGTTCACGACGAGGAACTGCTGGAGCAGTATGGGCTGGAGCTGCCATAGTCTGCTGCTTGGTACACTCCACACGGTGCCCTAGCGTGCATCAAGAGGAGGCATATGATGGTTGAGAATGAAGAGCTTCATGATGGAAACATCTATGCCGAGACGGAGCGCGATGGCTTGGTAAGAATGATAACCAAGGTCGAAGGTATGGGAATTCTCGACAAAGAGGCACGGCGCTACTTTGACATGAGTGGCGAGGAGTTCATCCATGCTTGGGAGTCGGGCCAGTTTGACGACGACCCTGATGGGCCGAATGTCATGTATGTGGCACTCCTTATCCCTTTAGCCAAGTAACGCAAGCGTGTCAGGGCGGACGCCGACACAGGCAGCTAATGATTTTCTAGAGTCATTCCATCAGATATTCTCACTGATAACGAGAGTTGTCCCCGGCAACCAAGGTGGATATCACGTTTCAGCGCAACCTCACGTCATTACATTGGGTGCCGGAGATCGTGTCAGGCTCTCTGGCGAAACCAGAGTTCACATCAAGTTCGTGCATTACTATCGCCTCGTTAGAGTAGACGGACCGCAACGCTCGTGGGAAGCCGAAACGACAACGTATTTTGACTCCCTTGATGACGCGGACCAGCGCGAGATCGTCGCCTTCCACTGGCGCCCTGACCGGAGAAGTCCCCTTACCGAGCCACATCTGCATCTCGGCCCCGGAGCCAGAGTCGGCTACGAGCGGCTTCACCGGGCGCATATTCCAACCGGACAAATCACCATTCAGGATGTGCTGCTGCTGGCGATCAACGATCTCGGCGTTGACCCGTTGATCGATCGTGAGACTGCGCTTCAGACACGTACCGAGACCCGAGCGTAATAACCGGTCCTATGTGTTTGCCTGGCTGTAAAACGTCCAGGTCAAATCACTCGTCTCGCTGCCAAACGAGTAGCGGCGCTCCAGGGCGGCGTCTTCAAGCAGTTCCATCTGTCGCTCCAGACGGTCGTTGGTCATGAAGGTGATCCTTGAGAACGACCACTCAGCATCGAACCAATCGAGCAGGCCGTGGACCAGCTGGCGGTCGAGTTCGCGTTCCAAACTACTTTCGCGTATCCAGAAAGTGACGACTGCTTCGTGCTCGACGATGGCCACGTCGTCCATCGTCGCGTCTATGAACCGGTGGGCGAGTGCTTGCTGCCAGGGATTGATATAGACACAGCCCTCACAGCGTGTTGCGTCTGGGTTCATCACGGTGTAGGTGAAGGCAATCCGCTCATGGTGCTCGCGCTCGTGCTCCTCTAGATCTTCAATATTCTGCTCAAGCGTGAAGTCAGGCGTCGGCCAGGAACCAGCGCTGAAGCGCCGCAATTGCTCCTGACTCTCCATCACCGCTTCGTAGTCCATTTCGGCGTGCTCCGTGGTAAGCATCCGCAGCAAGAGATCGGACGTGCGCAGTTCATCAAGGACGGGCGCGCCCCCTGGGTAGAAGGACATAACCATTACCTCTCACGAAAGTGTGGAATGACTTCCCGGCCGATGGCCTGGACAGCGGCTAACGGGTCTGGGCCGAGCGGGGGGCCGAAGCTGAGATGCCGGACGCCCATGTCAACCAGACCTTCCAGTCGCTCGATCAGCTCGTGAGGCGTACCGACAATACCGATCCGCAGCATCTCCGGCGTCACCAGCGAGCGTGCCTTGTCCGGGTCGCGCTCGGTCATCATGGCATGCTCAATGGTCGCCAGCTCGGTGTCATCCAGCCCCAGCCGGTCGCGCAGGTAGCCGCTCAAAGCGTGGATATAATAGGCGATCTTATCCTTCAGAACGTCCTCGGCCGCCTGACGGTCGTCCGAGATCGAGCACCAGACACAGGCGGCCAGATCGATATCGTCCAGCGACCTGCCGGCCTTCTCTGCGCCGGCTTGCACTAACGGGAGCACCGTCCCGTAGTGCTCGGGTGGAAAGAGCAGAGGCAGCACACCGTCGGCCAACTCACCGGCCAGGCCGAGCATCTTCGGGCTGGTTGCCCCCAGGTACACCGGAATATGTTTGTGCTCGCCAAAGCGCATAAAGGCTTCCGTCTGCCACGTCTCGGCTTGCTCTCCAGCCATAACCGCGTTGATCGCCTCAATGGCGTCGCGGGTGACGGTGAGCGGCTTGCTGTAGTCGATCCCGACCCAGCGCATGAATTCCTCAGCGCCGGCCGAGATGCCCAGGTTAAAGCGCCCGTTGCTGACCTCGTCCAGACTGGCGGCCATCATCGCAATCTCCGAAGGGTGCAGCGTGAAGGGATTAAGGATGCAGGTGCCCAGCTCGATCTTCTCGGTCGCCAGCGCCACCGCCGTCAGAATCACCGGCGAGCTGCGCCAGAAGAGGTCGTGACTCACCCAGAATTGATCGAACCCAGCGGATTCCGCTGCCTGAGCCATAGCAACGTATTCGTTCACCGGCAGATCATTGTTCAGACGCATGCTGAATTTCACTCGCCACGCTCCAGTGGCAGAATCGCATCCACTTCGATCTCCACCAGGTACTCATCGCCTACAATCTTACTGATCTCAACCAGCGTGTTCGCCGGCCGAATTTCGCCAAAATACTTGCCATGTACCCGTCCAACCGCCTCCCAGTCGTCAGCGTTGATAACGTAAATACGGGTGCGCACGACATCGGCCAGCGTCGCGCCGGTCGCTTGCAACGCCCGCTCTATCTTCTGAATGGTGTACTCGGTCTGGGCCGCAACATCGCCGATACCAACCGGCCGGCCCTTTTCGTCAGTCGCGGTTGTCCCCGAAACCATCACAAAGCGGTCCACCCGCACCGCCCGTGAAAACCCCACCGCCAGCTCCCACTCGGTGCCTGACGATACCCGTTGCCGCTCGTCGTTCACATAGACTCCTCTCGTATTCACCGTAATTCGTCCGATTCTACGTGACTCTGCACGTCCTTTTCGCCTCTGACACTCAACTACTTAGCAAAATCATGATATGCCAAGGATTCATTAACATCTCTAAAGGCTGTGGAGGTTCGCCATGACGTTACGCGTCAAAGTTAGCAGTAAGAATCAGATCGCGGTTCCTTGTAAAGCACGTGAGCGGTTAGGGATTAAACAAGGCGATTACCTGTTAGTCGAGATTCGAGACGGCTCCATCCTTCTGGTGCCAGAGCCTATCGACCCTGTTGAGGCGTTACGGGGATTACATAGCGAGATCTGGGAGGGAATCGATCCCCAGGAGTACGTCCGCCGCGAGCGGGACGCATGGGAGACATAACTTTCGCATTGAAAAACCACCAAATGGTGGGGTTCGATACTTCCATCTTTATCTACCATATCGAAGAGGTGCCACGTTACTCCACGGCTGCCGCGGAAGCTTTCGACAGCCTGGCGAACGGTAGTATCTTAGGCGTAACATCAATGCTCACGCTGATGGAGATCGTCGTGAGGCCGCTGCAGATGGGCAGGCCAGAGATCGCCGACAGGTATGGAGTACTGCTCAACGCATTCCCGCATCTCATCATCCCCAACCTCGATCAGTTCACCGCACGACAAGCAGCCGAGTTCAGAGCTGCCTACGGTCTCAAACCAGCCGGCGCGTTACAAGTTGCCGCGTGTGTCCAACAAGGGGCAACAGCGTTTCTCACAAACGACAAGATGCTAAGGCGGCTCGTCGAAGTTGAAACGCTCCTATTGGACGATTTCGTCAACGACGACTGACCGCCCCCTGTTGACCAAATACGAACATCTTCCGATGTCCCGCCACATGTGGCGAGGCTATCGTATGCGTGACATGGTTGAAGCATTGGAGTAACAACGATGAACGAGCAAGTTCGCCAGGCACTGGCGAAGGATCGGATAATCGACATTACCACTACAGGCCGCACGAGCGGCCGGCCCAGCCGGGTGGAGATGTGGTTCCATAACCTCGACGGCGAAATCTACATC